>NZ_JBDKEE010000230.1:0-201 GCF_051130085.1 Enterobacter sp. PTB | reverse complement strand
CCAGTTTTGGCCGGATCGTTTCGATGACTTTGAAGGCTGTGTTGATGATATCCAGCTGTTCGGAGAGACTTTCGCCCAGTGGTTTCAACCTGCCGCTGCAGGCCGGGCACTCGGTTTCCTGTGGCTGGATAATCTTACGTTCGCGGGGAAGTGTTGCCGGCAGGGGGTTACGACCCGGAGTGACCACGTTCTCCTGTCCCG
>NZ_JBDKEE010000229.1:0-202 GCF_051130085.1 Enterobacter sp. PTB | reverse complement strand
CCGGCAGCGGCATGATGATACCGCAGAGCGTGCTGGCGTGGATGCTGGCTGCCGTGCTGCTGCTGCTGGCGGCTCCTGTATCCCGTCAGGCGCTGAGCGCGGCCCTGCGCCCCACGCCATTCATGACGCTCTGCCTGGCAGGCGCGGTCATCCTTACCCTGCCGCTGCTGTACGCGCCGCAGACCTGGCGCTATCTCGCAGA
>NZ_JBDKEE010000228.1:0-204 GCF_051130085.1 Enterobacter sp. PTB | reverse complement strand
TGGGGTTTCCGGTCAGCGAGTTGCGGGCCGTGGAGGAGAATGAGGACGATCCGGAGGCACCGCTCTCGGTACGGACAACCTTCCTCGGGGTATACGGCGTGGACTCCCCGCTGCCGACGCACTATCTGGATGATATTGCCACCCGGCGTGAAGGGTATGAAGCCGTCACCGCCTTTCTGGATATGTTCAGCCACCGTATTACCA
>NZ_JBDKEE010000022.1:0-67783 GCF_051130085.1 Enterobacter sp. PTB | reverse complement strand
CCTGCACGACCCACCAATGTAAAAAAGCGCCCTAAAGGCGCTTTTTTGCTATCTGTATTCCGCATATTTTGACCTTGCAGGTCGGCTCCGGCGAAGTCGCCATCCGATGCGTGCTACGCACACCTATTTCCGGTGACTTTTTCTCGCAAATTCGCTATCTTGTTTAGTATACAAAACACATTTGCCGTCCGTTTTGCTATGTCATGCAAAAGAAAGGCAATAATGTTAAGCCAGTAAAACGAGAAGCCATAATGAGCGTGATGTTTGATCCAGAAGCCGCAATCTATCCCTTCCCGCCAAAGCCTGTCCCGCTGAGTCAGGATGAGAAGCAGTTTTACCGTGAGAAGATCAAGCGTCTTCTCAAAGAGCGAAATGCAGTGATGGTTGCACATTACTACACCGACCCGGAAATCCAGCAACTGGCGGAAGAGACCGGGGGCTGCATCTCTGACTCTCTGGAGATGGCACGCTTTGGTGCCAGACATCCTGCTTCCACGTTACTGGTCGCAGGCGTTCGCTTTATGGGGGAAACCGCAAAGATTCTCAGCCCTGAAAAAACCATTCTGATGCCAACGCTACATGCGGAGTGTTCACTCGACCTCGGCTGTCCGATTGATGCATTCTCGGCCTTCTGCGATGCCCATCCGGACCGGACCGTGGTGGTCTATGCCAATACCTCTGCCGCAGTGAAAGCGCGGGCAGACTGGGTCGTGACATCAAGCATCGCCGTTGAACTGATTGAGCATCTGGACAGCCTGGGCGAGAAAATCATCTGGGCGCCTGACCGCCATCTCGGTCATTACGTGCAGAAGCAGACCGGCGCTGACGTGCTTTGCTGGCAGGGTGCCTGTATTGTTCATGACGAATTTAAGACGCAGGCGCTCTCGCGCATGAAGGCGCTTTACCCGCACGCAGCGATCCTTGTTCACCCGGAATCACCGCAGTCCATTGTCGACATGGCGGATGCCGTGGGATCCACAAGCCAGCTTATCAATGCTGCCAGGACGCTACCGCACAAGCAGCTCATCGTGGCAACCGACCGCGGTATCTTCTATAAGATGCAGCAGGCCGTGCCTGAGAAAGAGCTGCTTGAAGCACCAACGGCGGGCGAGGGGGCGACGTGTCGTAGCTGCGCGCACTGCCCGTGGATGGCGATGAACGGCCTGAAAGCTATTGCTGAGGGGCTGGAGAAAGGCGGAGCAGCGCATGAAATCCATGTGGATGCTGCTCTGCGTGAAGGTGCGTTAATTCCGCTTAACCGCATGCTGGATTTTGCGGCTACACTACGTACTTAATTCAATACGCCCTGGGGAAAAGATGGATTTTTTTAGCACACAGAACATTCTGGTTCATATACCGATTGGTGCAGGTGGCTATGACCTGTCATGGATTGAGGCCGTGGGTACGCTGGCTGGGTTATTGTGTATCTGGCTGGCAAGCCTGGAGAAGATCAGCAACTACGCGTTCGGGTTAATTAACGTTACGCTCTTTGCGATTATCTTCTTCCAGATCCAGCTGTACGCCAGCCTGCTTTTACAGTTGTTCTTCTTTGCGGCGAACATTTACGGTTGGTACGCGTGGTCGCGGCAGAACAGCCAGCAGGAGGCGGAGCTGCAAATCCGCTGGCTGCCCTTACCGAAAGCCATCGCCTGGTTTGTCGCCTGCGTTGTCGCCATTGGTTTAATGACCGTCTATATCAACCCGGTGTTTGCATTCCTGACCCGTGTCGCGGTGTCGGTCATGTCTGGCCTCGGGCTGAATGTCGCTATGCCATCACTCCAGCCGGATGCTTTCCCGTTCTGGGACTCCTGCATGATGGTGCTGTCGATTGCTGCGATGATCCTGATGACCCGTAAATACGTTGAGAACTGGCTGCTCTGGGTCGTCATTAACGTCATTAGCGTGGTTATTTTTGCACTTCAGGGTGTCTATGCGATGTCGCTGGAGTATTTGCTGCTGACCTTCATTGCCCTGAACGGGAGCCGGATGTGGATTAACAGCGCGCGTGAGCGAGGCTCTCGCGCGCTTTCGAACTAATGATGGTGATGATGTGAATGGCCGGACTGCGCCTCGTTCAGGTGGCAGTCCGGGCCGTTACAGGGCTGGTACTCCATCTGGATGGTGGCGTGGCCAATCTCATAGTGATGTTCGAGAAAGTGCTGGATGCGCTCAAGCAGGCCATCATGGTCATGGGTAGGGATCACCTGGACGTGCAATGTCATGACCGGTTTCTCACCCACCAGCCAGACGTGAACATGATGCACATTGCGCACCTCGGGTACGGAACGACGCAGGTTGCGTTTAAGCTCGGCAATGTCCACGGATGCCGGTGCCCCTTCAAGCAGTTCATTCACGCTCTCCTTCAGCAGCCGCCAGGCACTGCGCAATACCAGACACGATACCAGCACGGAAAGAATCGGGTCGACGGGCGTCCAGCCGGTATAAAGGATCACCAGCGCGGCCACAATAGCACCGACGGAACCCAGTAAATCGCCCATAACATGCAGAGCCGCAGCGCGCACGTTGAGGTTCTTTTCCCCGCTGCCGCGATGCAAAATCCAGAACGCCAGAAGATTCGCCAGCAGACCTGCTACGGCGATAACCATCATTGTCGCTCCGGCGACTGGCTGTGGGTGACGAAAGCGCTGTATGGCTTCCCAGACGATAAGAAGGGTGATAACCACCAGAGCAATAGCGTTAACAAACGCCGCCAGAGTGGTCAGTCGCAGCCAGCCAAAGGTATGACGCGCGTTAGGCGGACGACGGGCAAACTGCACGGCCAACAGGGCAAAGAGCAGGGCGGCGGCATCGGTAAGCATATGTCCGGCATCCGCCAGAAGCGCCAGAGAGCCGGAAACCAGGCCACCAATGACCTCGATAACCATAAACGTTGCCGTGACGCCGAAGGCCAGCATAAGGCGTTTAGCGTTGTCATCGCCAGGAGATGGGGTGTGTGAATGCGTGTGCGCCATATCAGCTTTCCTTTTTGTTATTGTTTTTAGTGTAGCGTTTTTAATGGCTTACTCCAAAAAGAAAGGAGAGCCAGAGCTCTCCTTTTACGTTTACATCCGTCACGGATTATTGGGTTGTGCCATCCGTTTTGGTATTGGCATCGTCGCCCACTTTGTCATTCGAATTCGGACACTTACCGTCTTTGCACATGGTGTTCTTATGCATCTCATCGGTACTCATCGTGTCATGATTCATGGTGCCAGAGCCGCTACTGTCCGGATGCAACATTGTGCCTCCGGTATTGGTGTTCCCGGTATTGATCTGGCTGTTATCGACATTATTCGGGGCGATATTCTGTTTTGCATCAGGGGCGACCTGACCCGCCGCCGCCGCGGCATTTGCATCACCGTTGTTATCTGTTGAGCCCGTCTCAGCGGCAAGGACGCTGCCGCTTGCCAGGGTAAGGGAGGCTGTGAGGAAGAGGGTTGCCAGTTTCGTCATTTTCATCTTGGTGCTCCTGTTCTTGTCGTTACGCTGGATAACATTTTCCAACAGTGCATCTTTTTCAGAGGCGAAAGATTCCGTCATACGGACTTACGTCAGTATGGAATCGCGTTTAATCAAACAAAAGTGGTTGTTACAGTTAAAAAGCTTAGGTTAGATCTCGTTTTTCGCTATTTTGTGGCGATTTTTAGGTGAATTCCAGGAATTATCTGCGTGAAGTGTAAAACCGTGTTTACACTTTCTGGTCGGCAAGTTAGATTGAAAGGATTGCTTTCATTACTAAAGATATGGCAGAGCTGGAAAGAAAATGAATTATCAGAACGACGATTTACGTATTAAAGAGATCAATGAGTTATTACCTCCTGTAGCACTCCTTGAGAAATTCCCCGCCACTGAAAATGCCGCAAACACGGTGTCTCATGCTCGTAAAGCGATCCATAAGATCCTGAAAGGTAATGACGATCGTCTTCTGGTGGTGATTGGCCCTTGCTCAATTCACGATCCTGCTGCGGCCAAAGAGTACGCAGCAAGATTGCTCCAGCTTCGCGAAGAACTGCAAGGCGAGCTGGAAATTGTCATGCGTGTTTACTTTGAAAAGCCGCGTACGACCGTTGGCTGGAAAGGGCTCATTAACGACCCGCATATGGATAACAGTTTCCAGATCAACGACGGTCTGCGTATTGCGCGCAAACTGCTGCTGGAGATCAACGACAGCGGTTTGCCGGCTGCCGGTGAGTTCCTCGACATGATTACGCCGCAATATCTGGCGGACCTGATGAGCTGGGGCGCAATCGGTGCGCGTACTACAGAATCTCAGGTTCACCGCGAACTGGCGTCAGGTCTCTCGTGTCCGGTTGGTTTTAAAAACGGTACCGATGGCACCATTAAGGTGGCAATTGACGCCATCAATGCCGCCGGGGCACCGCACTGCTTCCTGTCCGTCACCAAATGGGGTCACTCCGCCATTGTGAATACCAGCGGTAACGGTGACTGTCATATTATTCTGCGTGGCGGTAAAGAGCCGAACTACAGCGCAAAACATGTCGCAGACGTGAAGGTCGGGCTGGAAAAAGCGGGTCTGCCACAACAGGTGATGATCGACTTCAGCCATGCCAACTCCAGCAAGCAGTTTAAAAAGCAGATGGAAGTCGGCGCCGATGTTTGTCAGCAGATTGCCGGCGGTGAGAACGCGATTATTGGCGTGATGATCGAAAGCCATCTGGTGGAAGGTAACCAGAATCTGGAAGGCAGCGAGCCGCTGGTCTACGGTAAGAGCGTCACGGACGCCTGCATCGGCTGGGACGATACGGATGCCCTTCTGCGTCAGCTGGCGAATGCGGTAAAAGCGCGTCGCGGCTGAGTTTCAGGAGCCAAATAAAAAAGCGTGGATTGCTCCACGCTTTTTTTATGTCCAGCGAAAATTATTTCGCTTTACCCTGGTTCGCTACAGCCGCGGCTTTTGCAGCGATCTCATCAGCGTTGCCCAGATAGTAATGTTTGATTGGTTTGAAGTTTTCGTCGAACTCATACACCAGCGGAACGCCAGTTGGGATGTTCAGTTCGAGGATCTCGTCTTCACCCATGTTGTCCAGGTATTTCACCAGCGCACGCAGGGAGTTACCGTGAGCTGCGATGATCACGCGCTCGCCGCTTTTCAGGCGTGGCAGAATGGTTTCGTTCCAGTAAGGCACAACGCGGTCGATGGTCAGCGCCAGGCTCTCGGTCGTTGGCAGCTCAGCATCCGTCAGTTTCGCGTAACGCGGGTCGTGGCCCGGGTAGCGTTCGTCATCTTTGGTCAGCTCTGGTGGGGTTACCGCGAAGCCGCGACGCCACTGTTTAACCTGCTCGTCACCGTATTTTTCAGCGGTTTCCGCTTTGTTCAGACCCTGCAGCGCACCGTAGTGACGCTCGTTCAGTTTCCAGGATTTCTCAACCGGCAGCCAGGCCTGATCCAGTTCGTCCAGAACGTTCCACAGAGTATGGATGGCACGTTTCAGCACAGAGGTGTAAGCAAAATCAAAGCTGAAGCCTTCAGCCTTCAGCAGTTTACCTGCTGCTTTTGCTTCGCTTACGCCTTTTTCTGACAGATCAACGTCGTACCAACCGGTAAAGCGGTTTTCGTTGTTCCACTGGCTTTCGCCATGACGCACCAGGACCAGCTTAGTTACAGCCATATCGTACTCCTCATAAGCTTTATTGAATGATAACAATTCTCATTATATTGCCGTGACAGTGCCAGCAGCAACGCTTAACCCTAACCATAGCGAAAATAGTCTCTGAGTGTAAGATGCTTGTGAATCCAGGGTTATGATTTTGTCTGCGATCGGCGCTATTTTCAGCAAGACGGAGAGAAAAAGCCCTCCGCAAGGAGGGCTGGGAATTATGAATGCGGGATGAAATGATATTCTGTCACGCTAACGTACTCTTCACCCGGGCGCAGCACACAGTCCGGCTGTGGCCATTCTGGATGGTTCGGGCTGTCCGGCAGGAACTCGCTTTCCAGCGCCAGACCTTGCCAGTCGCTGTACTCTTCATGTTCGCGTGCCGTGGTACCGCCAAGGTAGTTGCCTGAATAGAATTGCAGGGCAGGGGCCGTGGTGTAGACCGTCATCTGCAGTTTTTCATCCGCAGACCAGACCTGTGCGGCAGGCTGAGTCACATCGCCTTTCGCCTGCAGCAGGAACGCGTGGTCATAGCCTTTCACCTTGCGCTGATCGTCATCGCTCAGGAAATCCTGTGCGATGGTTTTTCCGCTGCGGAAATCAAAGCTGGTACCGCTGACGGCCTTGAGCCCCTGATACGGGATCCCCATTTCATCCACCGGCAGATAGGCATCGGCCAGGATCTGGAGCGTGTGATTACGCACGTCGCACTGGTTGCCGTCCAGGTTGAAATAAGCGTGGTTGGTCAGATTGACCGGGCACGGCTTATCAACTTTCGCGCGATATTCAATGGCGATACGGTTATCGTCAGCCAGCGTGAAATGCGCGAACGCGGTGAGGTTACCGGGGAATCCCTGGTCACCGTCACGCGAGTCCAGTGAGAACAGCACTTCGCGGTCGTTTTGCTGAACGATTTTCCAGCGGCGCTTATCGAATCCTTCAGGTCCACCGTGTAACTGGTTTTCGCCCTGACTGGAAAGCAACGAGTAACGCTCGCCATCAAGTTCGAAAGCGCTTTTCGCGATGCGGTTAGCATAACGGCCGACAGACGCGCCAAGATAGGCGGACTGATTGACATACTGCTCAGGCGACGCGCAGCCAAGCAGGGTTTCACGTACGCTGCCATCAGGCATTGGTACGCGAGCGGATAGCAAAGTGGCACCCCAGTCCATTAACGTAACCACCATTCCTGCGCTGTTGCGCAGGGTTAACAGGCGATACGGCAGGCCATCCGGGGCAAGGGTTGGCGTTTCGTTTAGCACTGTCCTGCTCCTTGTGATGCTTTACACACGTAGAAAGTTTCTTTAATACCTGTTTTCGCTTCGTACTGTTTTTCCACCGCCTGCTGGACGGCAGGGACGAGCTCTTCCGGCATCAGGGCAACAATGCAGCCACCGAAGCCGCCGCCGGTCATGCGCACACCGCCTTTATCGCCAATCGTGGCTTTGACGATGTCCACCAGGGTATCGATTTGCGGAACGGTGATTTCAAAATCATCGCGCATGGAGGCGTGAGATTCTGCCATCAGTTCACCCATACGTTTCAGGTCGCCTTTCGCCAGCGCGGACGCCGCTTCAACGGTACGGGCATTTTCCGTCAGCACATGACGAACGCGTTTCGCCACTACCGGATCCAGTTCGTGCGCCACTTTATTGAACTCGTTGAGCGAAACGTCACGTAGCGCAGGTTGCTGGAAGAAACGTGCGCCGGTTTCACACTGCTCGCGGCGGGTGTTGTACTCGCTGCCCACCAGCGTGCGTTTAAAGTTGCTGTTAATAATTACCACAGCTGCGCCTTTTGGCAAGGGAACGGCTTTGGTGCCCAGAGAGCGGCAGTCGATAAGCAAGGCATGCTCTTTTTTACCCAGCGCAGAGATCAGCTGGTCCATGATGCCGCAGTTACAGCCCACAAACTGGTTTTCCGCTTCCTGACCATTCAGGGCGATTTGTGCCCCGTCCAGCGGCAGATGATAAAGCTGCTGGAAGACGGTACCCACGGCGACTTCCAGCGACGCGGACGAGCTTAACCCGGCGCCCTGAGGCACGTTTCCGCTGATGACCAGATCAGCGCCGCCCACGTTTTTATTACGTTTCTGCAGGTGTTTTACCACGCCGCGCACGTAGTTAGACCATTGCTGGCTGTCGTGGGTAACGATGGGTGCATCGAGGGAAAACTCATCCGTCTCATTGTTGTAATCCGCTGCAATAACGCGGACTTTGCGATCATCGCGCTTAGCGCAGCTAATGACCGTCTGGTAATCAATGGCGCACGGCAGAACGAAACCATCGTTATAGTCGGTATGTTCACCAATCAGGTTCACGCGGCCAGGCGCCTGAATGACATGGGTGGCAGGGTAGCCAAATTTCTCAGCAAACAGGGATTGTGTTTTATCTTTCAGACTCATTTTTTAGACTCCTGATTCGCGATAATGGACGTCACTCACAGCACGCAGGCGTTCTGCAGCCTGTTCTGCCGTCAGGTCACGCTGGGTTTCTGCCAGCATTTCATAGCCCACCATGAATTTACGTACCGTCGCAGAGCGCAGCAGCGGCGGATAGAAATGGGCATGCAACTGCCAGTGTTGATTCTCTTCACCGTTAAACGGAGCGCCATGCCAGCCCATTGAGTACGGGAAGGAGCACTGGAACAGGTTGTCATAACGGCTGGTCAGTTTCTTCAGTGCCAGGGCGAGGTCATCGCGCTGTGCGTCGCTCAGATCGGTGATGCGCAGAACCTGTGCTTTTGGCAGAAGCAGCGTCTCAAATGGCCATGCTGCCCAGTAAGGTACGACGGCCAGCCAATGCTCGGTTTCCACCACCGTTCGGCTGCCATCGGCCAGTTCACGACGGGTGTAATCCACCAGCATCGGCGATCCGTTTTCCGCGAAATAGGCTTTTTGCAGACGGTCTTCACGCTCGGCTTCGTTTGGCAGGAAACTGTTGGCCCAGATCTGACCGTGCGGGTGCGGGTTAGAGCAGCCCATTGCCGCGCCCTTGTTTTCGAACACTTGTACCCACGGGTAGGTCTGGCCCAGTTCAGCAGTTTGCGTCTGCCAGGTGCTGACGACCTCTTTCAGCGCGTCAACACTCAGCTCCGGCAGCGTTTTGCTGTGGTCGGGCGAGAAACAGATAACACGGCTGGTGCCGCGTGCGCTTTCACAGCGCATCAGCGGGTCCTGGCTATCCGGCGCGTCGGGCGTGTCGGTCATCAGGGCGGCAAAATCGTTGGTGAAAACGAAGGTGCCTTTGTAGTCCGGGTTTTTATCGCCCGTCACACGCGTGTTGCCCGGACACAGGAAGCAGTCCGGGTCGTGCTGGGGAAGCGTCTGTTTTGCAGGCGTCTCTTGCGCCCCCTGCCAGGGGCGCTTGGCGCGATGCGGAGAAACCAAAATCCATTGCCCGCTTAGCGGGTTAAAACGACGATGCGGATGATCGACGGGATTGAACGAAGTCATGACGGATCCTTAGTCCGGATAACCTTGTGGATGGCGAGACTGCCAGTGCCAGGTATCCTGTGCCATTTCATCAAGCGTGCGGGTGACACGCCAGTTAAGCTCTTTATCGGCTTTGGAGGCATCGGCCCAGTAAGCCGGGAGGTCGCCTTCACGGCGCGGTGCGAAATGATAATTCACAGGCTTACCGCAGGCCTTACTGAAGGCATTTACGACGTCCAGCACGCTGCTGCCGATCCCGGCGCCGAGGTTATAAATATGCACGCCTGGCTTATCGGCCAGCTGCTGCATTGCCGCCACGTGGCCGTCGGCCAGATCCATGACGTGGATATAATCACGCACACCGGTACCGTCTTCGGTTGGATAATCATTACCGAAAATAGCCAGAGACTCACGGCGGCCAACGGCCACCTGGGCGATGTACGGCATCAGGTTATTCGGGATGCCCTGTGGATCTTCACCCATATCGCCTGACGGATGGGCACCAACCGGGTTGAAGTAGCGCAGCAAGGCGATGCTCCATTCAGGCTGTGCTTTTTGCAGATCGGTGAGGATCTGCTCCACCATCAGTTTGCTTTTGCCATACGGGCTTTGCGGCGTACCGGTCGGGAAGCTTTCAACGTAAGGGATTTTTGGCTGATCGCCGTAGACGGTTGCGGAAGAGCTGAAGATAAAGTTTTTGACGTTCGCTGCGCGCATGGCGGAGATCAAACGCAGGGTACCGTTGACGTTGTTGTCGTAATACTCCAGCGGTTTCGCGACGGATTCACCCACCGCTTTCAGGCCGGCGAAATGGATCACCGTCTCAATGGCATGGTCGTGAAGGATCTCGGTCATCAACGCTTCATTGCGGATGTCGCCTTCCACGAAGGTCGGTTGTTTACCGCCAAGACGTTCAATCACAGGCAGCACGCTGCGCTTACTATTGCACAGGTTGTCGAGGATGATGACATCATGACCATTTTGCAGCAGCT
This sequence comes from Enterobacter sp. PTB, assembly GCF_051130085.1. Classification (NCBI taxonomy): domain Bacteria; kingdom Pseudomonadati; phylum Pseudomonadota; class Gammaproteobacteria; order Enterobacterales; family Enterobacteriaceae; genus Enterobacter; species Enterobacter sp. PTB. The sequence continues at coordinate 57,740 of NZ_JBDKEE010000022.1, read as the reverse complement.
GCACGCAGGTATGACTACCAATGTAACCGCTACCACCTGTTACCAGAACTCGCATATTTCGCTCCATTGGGCTTATGGTATGTAATAACCATAGCATAACAGAGACGCGAAAAGTGTGACATGGGATAAAATAGTGGAATCGTTTACACTGCTTTTAAAATCCGTTTTTTGGCGGCAATGCGACATTGTAGATCAAAGGGATAGTGAAGTCTTTGTGCAGGTTATCCGAAAAAACGGAGGGGCAGAGCCCTCCGGAGTTAATCGATTTTGCTCAGCAGGTACTGATAGCGTTCACCGTCGGGCACAAACTCGAGGCGGTGCGTAATGCAGGACGGGGCATCTTCGGCATGATGGGAAACGAACAGCAGCTGCGTTTCACCTTCGCTAATCAGGACATCCACAAAACGGCGGATCAGCTGGCGGTTTAATGGGTCCAGGCCCTGTAGCGGTTCGTCGAGGATCAGAAGGGTCGGGTGTTTCACCAGCGCGCGAACGATCAGCGCCAGACGCTGCTGTCCCCATGAAAGGCTATGAAACGGCGCGTCAGCGACCCGGTTATCCATCCCCAGAATATCCAGCCACTGCTGGGCCAGCTTATGCTGTTTGTCCGAGACCGCCTGATAAATGCCGATGGAATCAAAATACCCGGACAGGATCACATTGCGCACCGTGGTGCTGACCCGGTAATCCAGATGCAGGCTGCTGCTGACATAGCCGATATGCTTTTTGATATCCCAGATCGTTTCACCGCTTCCGCGGCGGCGGCCAAACAGGGTGAGATCGTTACTGTAGCCCTGAGGGTGATCGCCGGTGATCAGGCTCAGCAGCGTTGATTTTCCCGCGCCGTTGGGGCCAACAATTTGCCAGTGTTCACCCGGGTTGACCGTCCAGCTGAGATGATTAAGGATCGGTCGATCGTCATACGCTACCACGCCATCACGCAGCACAATGCGCGGCTGGTGGGGATCTAACGCGTGGCGGGCAGAAGGTGCGTCCGGTTCCGGCAGCGTGATGCCGTCCAGGTTTTCACTGTGCGCCAGCTGGGCAATTAACGCCTGCTTAAGTAACGCCGATTTTTCGCCGGTTTCAGTCAGGTTGCAGTCAGCGAGCACGCCGGCGTTCTGAATAAACTCAGGAATTTCATCAAAACGGTTAAGCACCAGTACCAGCGTATAGCCCTGCTGGTTAAGCGAGCCGAGCAGGGTGGCCAGCTGTGCGCGGGACTGCACGTCGAGACCGTCGAACGGTTCATCCAGAATCAACAGTTCCGGCTCGCTCATCAGCGCCTGACACAGCAGCGTTTTCCGGGTCTCACCGGTCGAGAGGTATTTAAAGCGCCGGTTCAGCAGGGAGGTGATGCCAAACTGTTCTGCCAGATACGCACAACGGGCAGGATTGTTGACCTCATCCTGAATAATGTCTGCCGTCGTGCGGCCCGTATCTTCTTCGCCCGGGCTGAGTAAATCGGTGTTATTGCGCTGCCATTCATCGCTCACCAGCTTTTGTAGTTGCTCGAATGACAGGCGCGTCAGGCGCGTAAAGTTACACTGGTATTCCCCTTTAAGGTACGCGAGCTCTCCGCTCAGCGCACGGGCCAGCGCTGATTTCCCGCTTCCGTTTGTACCGACAAACGCCCAGCTTTCACCGGCGCGTATTGTTAAATCAGAAATCGTCAGCGTTCGGGTGTCGCTAAGACGAAACGTGCCTTGCGAAATATGCAATGATGACATGACTTATCCCATTTTTTGCAGCAACAGATGTCAGGGATACTCACTGTCGACACGCTTGTCAATGTGCTCAGCACAATGTGGCGATAATCACCCGGTCGGCGTTGAAATATGCGGTCACCACAGCACCTTCTTCTAATTCTGCGGCATCGCTGAGGGGAAGGGTTGCGCAGAGTTCTTGCCCGTCCGGCAGGGTCATCAGTACTTCACACTGCTCTTCACCGCGTTCAACGTGGCGGATGGTACCGCGTAGCTGGTTATCAGCGGCTTTTGCTTTTTCGGCATCGGCAGTGATATTCACCCACGGCGCTTTCAGTAACACTAGCACCTCTTTACCTTCATTCAGCGCCAGTCGGTCTGCGCTTTGTGCGGTAATCGCGGCTTTCAGACGGGTTGTTCCATCGGCAAGCAGGATCTCAATATGACGCTGCACCTGGGCGTTATCGCCCGCCATCACCGTACCAAACCACTGGTTACGGGCGCTGGTTTGCAGCGAAAAGCGGGAAATGGCAGCCAGCAGGCTGTCCAGCGGGAGATTATCGTCGTCACTTAACACATCAAACGCTTTTTGCTGGATCTGCGCCAGCAGATCATACAGCTGAACCAGGCGCTGGCCGTAACGTGTCAGGATCGCACCTCCACCGCCTTTGCCGCCCGTGGCCCGGTCAACCAGCGTTTGCTCGCTCAGGGTGTTCATGTCGTTGATGGCATCCCAGGCGCTTTTATAGCTAATGCCAGCGTTCTTAGCCCCCTGGCTTATTGAACCGGTTTGTTCTATTTGTTTAAGCAGGGCGATACGTCGCGGATCGGCGAAAAGCTTCTGCTGTAGTCGTAGAGTGAGGAGAATTTCGGCCTGCATAACACTGTCCTGGCAAAAAGTGCATTGTGACCCAAATGGCGAAGGTCGCAAAGGGCACCGCACAAAAGGGGATGTTTTTCTCACTTTTCAGGGTAGAATAAGCCATTCACAATATCTGGAGAAAACCATGTTGGAATTGTTGAAAAGTCTGGTATTCGCCGTGATCATGGTACCAGTAGTGATGGCCGTTATCCTCGGTGCCATCTACGGCCTGGGTGAAGTGTTCAACGTATTTTCGAACATTGGTCACAGAGACCAGGCTAAAAAGCAGCATTAATTTCCCCCCGAAACGCCCGGCTTGCCCGGGCGTTTTGCTCTCAAGTATTTCCCTTTCTCGCCGATATTATTTAAAGCATCAGCTTGCTGTACCCCTTGAGCGGTACGATTTAACGCTGGGATCTCCCCGGAGTTACCGTTATATTAGTGTGTATATAACGATACTCACAGGAGCTACAAATGGCACGTACATGGGTACGCCTTTTCGCAGGGGCAACGCTGACACTTTCGCTGAGCGGACACGCGCTGGCTGACGAGGGTAAAATTACCGTCTTTGCGGCAGCGTCGTTGACCAACGCGATGCAGGATATTGCGACAGCGTATAAAAAAGAGAAGAACGTCGAGGTGGTCTCCTCTTTTGCTTCTTCATCGACGCTGGCACGTCAGATTGAAGCGGGAGCGCCGGCCGATCTGTTCATTTCTGCAGACCAGAAGTGGATGGATTACGCGGCTGAAAAGAAATCGATTGATGCGACAACCCGCGAAACATTGCTGGGGAATAGCCTCGTCGTGGTGGCGCCGAAAGCCAGTCAGCAAGGCGAAATCACTATCAACAACGAGACCCCCTGGACCCGGTTGCTGAACGGAGGACGCCTGGCCGTTGGCGATCCGGAGCATGTACCGGCGGGGATCTACGCCAAAGAAGCATTGCAAAAACTGGGTGCCTGGGAGACGTTATCGCCCACACTGGCTCCGGCTGAAGATGTGCGCGGTGCTCTGGCGCTGGTTGAACGTAATGAAGCGCCGCTGGGGATAGTCTACGGGTCGGACGCCGTCGCCAGTAAAGGGGTGAAAGTGGTTGGTACGTTCCCGGAAGACTCCCACAAGAAAGTGGAATATCCTGTTGCGATTGTTGATGGACATAAAAATGCGACCGTGACGGCCTTCAGCGAATACCTGAAGGGACCCGAAGCGTCCGCAATCTTTAAACGTTACGGATTTACGACTCACTAATGATATTGACCGATCCTGAATGGCAGGCTGTCCTGCTGAGCCTGAAAGTCTCTTCCCTGGCGGTTACGCTGAGTTTGCCCTTTGGGATCTTCTTTGCCTGGTTACTGGTTCGCTGTAAGTTTCCCGGCAAAGCCCTGCTGGATAGCGTTCTTCATCTTCCCCTCGTGTTGCCACCGGTGGTGGTTGGCTACCTGCTGCTGGTGTCGATGGGGCGGCGCGGTTTTATTGGCGAATGGTTATATGACTGGTTTGGGCTGACGTTTGCGTTTAGCTGGCGAGGGGCGGTACTGGCGGCGGCGGTGATGTCATTCCCGCTGATGGTCAGGGCTATTCGCCTGGCGCTGGAAGGGGTTGATATCAAACTGGAACAGGCTGCCCGCACGCTGGGTGCCGGGCGCTGGCGCGTTTTTTTCACCATCACGCTCCCGCTTACGCTGCCGGGCATTATTGTCGGCACGGTACTGGCGTTCGCCCGCTCGCTGGGTGAGTTTGGTGCCACGATTACCTTTGTGTCAAATATCCCCGGTGAGACGCGAACGATCCCGTCAGCAATGTATACCCTGATCCAGACGCCGGGTGGAGAAGGTGCCGCGGCGCGGCTGTGCATCATCTCAATTGTGCTGGCGCTGGTCTCGCTGCTGGTTTCGGAATGGCTGGCGCGACTCAGTCGCGAGCGGATGGGGAAATAGTCATGCTCGAACTTCAGTTCACCCAAACGCTGGGAAATCATACCCTGACCCTTAACGAGACGCTGCCTGCGAGCGGCATTACCGCCATCTTTGGCGTATCAGGTGCAGGGAAAACCTCATTGATCAATGCCATCAGCGGACTGACGCGGCCGCAGTCCGGACGGATTGTGCTCAACGATCGTGTCTTAAACGACGTTGAGAACAAAATTTACCTGGCACCGGATAAGCGGCGAATTGGTTATGTTTTTCAGGATGCGCGATTATTTCCGCATTACAGCGTACGCGGTAATCTTCGCTACGGCATGGCCAAAAGCATGGCCGCGCAATTTGATAAGCTGGTGGCGCTGCTGGGCATTGAGTCACTGCTGGACCGGCTCCCTTCATCGCTTTCTGGTGGTGAAAAACAGCGCGTGGCGATAGGCCGCGCGTTGCTCACCGCGCCAGAACTGCTGTTGCTCGACGAACCGCTGGCCTCGCTGGATATTCCGCGAAAACGTGAACTGCTGCCCTATCTTCAGCGCCTGGCGCGTGAAATCAATATCCCGATGCTCTACGTCAGCCATTCGCTGGATGAGATCCTGCATCTGGCCGATAAAGTGCTGGTACTGGAAGAGGGCAGCGTTAAGGCATTCGGTAATCTGGAAGAGGTGTGGGGCAGCAGCGTGATGCACCCGTGGTTACCGAAGGAGCAGCAGAGCAGCATCCTTAAGGTGAGCGTGCTGGAACATCACCCGCATTATGCGATGACCGCACTGGCGCTGGGCGACCAGCATCTGTGGGTCAACAAAATCGACAAACCGCTGCAGTCTGCGTTGCGTATACGCATTCAGGCTTCAGATGTCTCTCTGGTGCTACAAGCGCCGCTGCAGACCAGTATTCGCAATATCCTGCGCGCGAAAGTGGCGGAGTGTTTTGATGATAACGGACAGGTTGAGGTAAAGCTCGAGGTGGGCAGCAAGACGCTCTGGGCGCGCATCAGTCCGTGGGCCAGAGATGAGTTAGGGATCAAGCCTGGCCTGTGGCTTTACGCACAAATCAAGAGCGTCTCCATCACCACCTGATTACAGCAGGTGGGTATAAATATACTGCGCGATGCTGTCGGTGGTGTTATCACCAATCACGACGTTAGCACGCGCTTTTACCGCATCGTCGGCGTTGCCCATTGCCACGCCTGTACCGGCGGCCTCCAGCATGCTGATGTCGTTGTAGTTATCGCCAAAGGCAATCACATCCTGCATTGACCCGCCCTGAGACTCCACGAACTGCGTCAGACGCTTGCCTTTGCTGTTGCCTTTGCGGGCGATATCGACCTGGTCATGCCAGGACCACTCGCACTCCAGACCCAGCGTTTGTTCAACGTGCGTCGCGAAGGCATTCAGTTTGGTGGTATCTTCATCCGTCAGCGCAAATTTCCAGATAGCATCGACATCCTGAGCCGCCTGGCGCAGGGAGGAAACCTGGGTAAAGACCGGACGCTGCGCTTCAGGCAGAGATAATGCCCAGTTGCTGGTGCGGATCACGTGGCCTGTCGGACGTTCATACACCATTGCGTTATCCACATACATCAGGCCGTGAATGGCATGCTCATCAAGCAGATCAATCAATTGCAGCGCCTGAGGCACGGGCAGCGGATCGGATTCTAAAACCTTTTTTGCCTGATAATCATACAAGTGTGTTATGCTTATACAAACAAAAAAAAAGAAGGTCGCCCATGAAAAAAGTTTTTGTGTATCATCGTGTTAGCTCCGATCAGCAATGGAAGGATGGGGGATCGGGTATGTCCCGCCAGGCAGAACTATTAGAAGGCTACTTAGAGCGTACTGGCATTTGTGCGGAAATGGATGATCCAGCCCCAGTAGTACTATCGGATCAAGGTGTCTCAGCCTTTAAGGGTTTAAACATCTCAGAAGGTGAGTTAGGGGCATGGATGGAGCAAGTACGTAATGGTATGTGGGATAGTTCTATTTTGGTAGTGGAATCTATAGACCGCTTTAGCCGTCAGAACCCGTTTGATGTGATGGGTTACATCAATGCTCTGATGGCACATAACGTAGCTATTCATGATGTAATGGCTAACATAGTTATCAGCCGTAGTAATTCTAAAGATCTCCCTTTTGTAATGATGAATGCTCAACGGGCATATGATGAATCTAAGTATAAAAGTGATCGTATTCGTAAAGGCTGGGCGAAGAAACGCGAACAAGCATTTAATAAAGGTACTATCGTAACTAATAAACGTCCTCAATGGATAGAAGTAGAAAAAGATAAGTATGTACTTAATGAGAAAGCAGCAGTAGTTAAAGAGATTTTTGCTCTTTATCAAACTGGCATGGGGTGTCCAACTATTGCTAAACAACTTCAAAGAAAAGAAGGTGAGCAATATAAATTTAATCGCCCGTGGACTGGTGAACTTGTTCATAAGATTCTTACTAATCGCCGTGTAACTGGTAAGATTTTCATTTCAGAAATCATCCGTAACCATGATGATATTGAAAATCCAGTAACTCAGAAAAAGTACGATATGGACGTGTACCCTGTAGTGATTAATGAAGAAGAATTTGAATTAGTACAAGAATTGCTAAAATCACGTCGCCCAAATGCTGGACGAGTTACCGTGAAGAAAGACGGACAGGAAGAAGTACTGATTAAAAGTAATTTGTTTAGCGGTATCGCACGTTGTACCGAATGCGGCGGGCCAATGTATCATAATGTGGTTCGTGCTAAACGTACACCAAAGAAAGGCGATCCCAAAATTGAGGAATATAGATACATCCGTTGCCTCAATGAACGTGATGGACTTTGTGAAAACAAAGCTATGGCCTATGAAACGGTAGAACGATTTGTAGTAGAACATATGTTAGGAATGGATCTAAGTACTGTAATAAAAGAACAGGAATTTAACCCTGAAATAGAAGTATTGCGTATCCAGATTGATCAAGTTAAGGATCAGATCACTAACTATGAAAATGGTATTGAACGCCGTAAAAGTGCTGGTAAGCCTATATCTTTTGATATGCGTGAAGAACTCGATGATGCTAAATCAGAGTTAGAGAGATTGTTAGCACGACAGGCTTCATTAGCTACAGTACAAGTAAATGTGCCAGTACTACAGGATGTTAACGTTACTGAATTGTATGATGTGAATAACGTAGATATACGCACACGTTATGAGAATGAACTAAACAAAATTGTTTCTAATATTCGTCTAAAGCGTAATGGTACATCTTATATTATTGATATTAACTATAAGCAGAACGAGTTAAAAAGACATGTACTTTTTGTTGAGAATAAGAAGAAAGAACAAACTTTAATCAGTGAGGTGATCATTGAAGATGTAGATGGTTCTAAGTTCTATTATACCCCTTCATTCATGATCATGCTTAAAGATGGTGAAATCCGTTTTCAGCAGACTAATGAAGATCTTTCAATCATTGATTACTCGCTATTGCTGAACTATATAGATGCTATAGATCGGAATGATGCCGTAGGTGTTTGGATGCGTAATCAATTTAATTTTCTGACTTCTAACTAATATCCGAATTTGCGGATGTTTTTCTCCTGTATCTACTAAATACTACAAATAATCAGATACAGGAGAAAACGCAAATGACTAACTTTCTAATTGAGATACTCGCTACACTAATCTACATGTTCGTACTATTCCCATTGTTCATAGTACTGAATTTCTTTTTTATGATTCTTGTAGTACTTCTACTTCCACTAAAGATACCAGTAATAAATAGATGGGTTAGGAACTACCTGAAACGGGAAAAATAAATATGGTATAATATTGGTATAAAGTACTTAATGCTTTGTCTCAACTTCTTCAGTACTTCCAGATTGAATCAACAATAAGGATTTAAAAATCCGTGAAACGATTTTGAAAAAAATCCTATACTAAAAATGTCTTCACATATCTCGCATGTTTCGAAAAATATTAATAAATAATATATAGATTGTGACTCATCTATCTTTCCATTGAAAAGAAACCCTACGCCGTAGGGTTCTTTTTACATGGGATTTATTACGAAATCGAAATCATTTAATAAGGAAAAACAAATGAAAAACAAAAAGGATGTAAAAACTAATTGTGTGACCGTGCGATTAACTGATGCTCAGTTAACCGCATTGCAGGAACTATCTAAGAGTGGTGTCTGCGAGCGTGAAACACTCGCAAGTGCTTTTCAGCACCTACTGACGCAATTCATTATTTTGAAAAAAGGCTAATGCTGTACGCCTAATAAAGTTATAGCAAATGGTGAGACAGGATGTTTCACCACAAAAGAAAGGAATCTTAAAATGGAAAGAGTAAATGATTTAAAAAATGTACGTGAACATATTGATTATCCTCATCTAAAAGAAGGTCGCAAGGCATTCAATAATATGTTCGATAGAACGCTATATAACCCTGATTATGCTGATGTAAGTATTGGTGAAGGTTTTAGCAAACTAACATTATTCTTGGATTGGCATGAACAGAATTATGAAGAGCATTGGCAACTTGATAAAGATATACTAAATCCATGTTCACGAGAGTACTCACCTCAAAACTGTATGTATGTTCCTCCTGAAGTTAACCAACTCTTCAAAAGTACCAAACCTGGTAAGTACATGAAAGGTGTTGAAGCATCAGGTAAGAAATTCAAAGCATATTGTAGTGTTGAAGGGAAAAAGATTTGTTTAGGTACTTATCCCACAGAACTTGAAGCACATAAAGTACATATGAAGTGGCGTAAGGCACGTTTGATAGAACTCGCTGAGAAGTACAAGGAATATGAAAAACTAAGTGCGGCACTATTAGAACACGCTAAAAAAATATAAAGAAAATGGCCTGTGGTGGGTGGAATTACTACAGGCCATCTATTAATTAACATTTATACAGGAGTATTTATCATGGCAAAGACCTATTCAACTTTTGATAACAGAAACATAAAGGCACTAATTAGCCAGTACAAGCTATATAAAGATATCCCATGTGAAGATATCAAGAACATTATGAAGGATTCAGTAGCAAAGCTTAAGGTGAGAGATAAGATTAGTGTCTATGACGTGTTTACAGTATTGAGTAATGAAGACGAAATACGAAATGATTTACTATTCAATACTATCAATGCTATTAAAGTACAACAGGATAAGAAACAAGTAAAAGAACGTATGATTAGGTACTATGGGGCAGCGATAACGGATGCAGCAAAACGAATAGAGCAATATATGATAGAACACCCAAACGCACTACCAGCACCAGCATATGGGCAAAGAACACTAACATATAAAGAGGTAGGTAAGCTATTAGAACTACAAAAACAAGGTAATTTTATTGATGACATGATTGAGTACTTAAGTAGCTTGCGTTAGTTGTGCCTTATTACGGCATATTACGGCATATATCCATGCCGTATTACGGCAGAAAAAGCCCCTGAAACCCGCGTCTTACCATCAATACGGCAACTAAGTATAGAGATACGAAATCCATTCCATTTCATTCCATGTATTTCTTTCTCTATCAGTATTCAATGAAACTGTGACTGCGTCACGAATACTACTCGTCGTGAACTCCTCGTAGTATTGGTTAGAAACGTTCCGTTTTTCTCGCTGTACTCGAAAAGACGGAAGGCGTTTCTTCTCGCTTTGCTCGATAGGTGTTAGTACAGCAAGTGAAGTACCTAAAGTGAACTGGTAAGTACGAAATGCCCCGCCAGTTTCACACCTCTCGCTCCGGTCATTTCCCCTTACTATGATGCCATTTGATAACTACATAAAGTACTGGATCAAGTGTGCAATTTTTGTGTACAAAGAGGTACTTAAGAGAGGGATAACATGAACAGAAAACAATTCATCCAGTCGCATGGTGCTACTTGTAGTAACTGGACTTGGAGTTGGTCATTTGTTAATCATGACAAGAAAATGGTGATCTTTGGTGCTTGGGATGTTCAGAAAGAGCAAGAAAGATCAGTCATACTAAGGGAGCGGTGGAAAACCAAAGTAGTTGACGGTAGGACAAGAAAAAATCTGGGATACATTCAAGCTATTGAACACATCCAGTTGATAGCTGAAGGTTATGATCTTTTCACGTTTGATATGGAGCAGGGGCGAAACGATGAGGATAGAGATGTAGCTGTTATCAAACGTTTCACCCCTAAACTTGAAAAGCGTTACCTTAGAAAAGAAGGTACTGTTTGGTATGCAGACTTCTTACCTAATCCGTTTCCTGATGAAATTACCTCACCTGAAAACTACGCTGAAGGTGCAAAAAAGCAAGTTACAGTAAACTCCTACGAGCGTGATCCAAAAGCACGACAGGCTTGTATTGACCATCATGGAACTTCATGCATGTGTTGTGGGTTTGACTTTGAGAAAGTCTATGGCGAACACGGTAAAGGATTTATACACGTTCATCATATAAAACCACTGCATACAGTAGGTGATAACTATGTGGTAAACCCGATTGAGGACATGGTTCCCCTTTGTCCAAACTGTCATGCAATGATACATAGGGGAAGTGAAGTGTTAAGCGTTGATGGGTTAAAAGATCTTCTACGCTAATTATGGTAGTTAGACGTTTCATAACAAACCTTAATACCCTATTTTATGAAGTACCCTCACTGCATATGGTGAGGGTATTTTTTTTTCAAATACTCATATGTTCTGTTTTATTGCTTAATTAAAAATTATTAGTAAATACATAGAAAAGTTAGCGGTACTAACTTACTATGGAATTTATGAAATGATAAGAATGGAATTCAATACATACCAGGATGATATGTACTACTTTCTCTACATTACCGAGGAAGTAAGGATTGAAACTAATGGCGTATCAGGCATACAGTTACAAACCCGCGATTCGAGGGTAAGGAATTTAGGTGATCCGTTCCAGTACTTAACACTGCGAGAACGAAAAGATGAGTACTTTAATGAAAGTCTTATCAATCCGTATGTAGATGAAGTAATTAAAGCTGTTGAAGTACTTGTTCCTCTTTTGACTTTAGATGATTAAAAACATGCCCCATTGAGAGGCACGAGGTGATTATTTTATAACTTCGATAAATTCAGTTATTGGTTTATTATCATCATAAATTGATTTAACAAAATCCTGTAAGCTATGGTTTAATTCGATAGCTTCAAGTTGTATATCAATAATTTCTTTTGCTGTTAAACGTATAGCTTCTTCATCAGCATACATGAGCATTGGAACTTCAGAGGCTGCCAGTTCAAATTGAGTTTGTAGTCGATTGTAACAATCTGCAATATGTTTTATAGTGTTCATTATATTCACTGTATAAGGTGTGATTTTATAGTTATACCTCTGGATTGCCTTTAATCTATTTTGTATTGAATATGATAAGTTGAAAAATTCGATAAGCAAATTTTCAATTTTATCAAAAGTTTCGCCTATATCTTTTGGCAGTTCTTCTTTATCGTTTAAATGGTTTTTTAGCGTTTTACTTGTATGAACAATATAGCTTTTATATTGAATGCTCAGTGATGACAACTTTCGTAAGTCTTCATATATTGCTTCTTCGATAACTTTAGAAACTATATCGTAATGTTTTTGAGACAGCCATTCGGGGGCTTTTCTATATGCGGCATAAGCTACACCCAAAGTACCCAATGTCGATAAAGAACTGATCCAATCGGTAAAACTACTCCATTCGAAGTTATTACTTCCAAAAAAAAGTGCTTTCAAGATGACACAAATCAAAAGTAATGAAAGAATCAATACAACTGCAAGTATTGTTTGGTTTAGATTTTTATATTCCATTTACTTGTTTCCGACATGATAGTGAATCTTGAGTTAGTACTTTACCATTACAGCCACAATCATGTACACTCTGAACATCACGCCCACCCACTATGGGTAGGTTTGTTTAAGGTGTGGGTGGGCGTGATTGTTATAATTTCTACTCTTATTAAATAGCTTAGCCTACATACTTTAATCGGTAGCGTGCAAAAAACAATTAATAAATTAACTTTATTGTTTTACCTAAATCTATTTGAAAATCAATAGCTTTATCCGCGAAAAGTTTGCCTAATCTTTTAGTTTTTGGATTCCATCCTGGAAAGGGCTCATCCAACATATCCATAATTTCTTTTGTAATATTTAATTCCAAACATGACAATACATAGGAAATGAAGTTTTGTACACTCTCATATCTTTTTAATAAGGTTTGGTATTCAATTCCTGTTTGCGAGGCGAGGTAGGAGTCAAAAGCTAAATTGGTAAATTTTGCAAAGAGCGGGGTTCTATCATCAAAATAAACAGTGTCAAAATGATTGGTGTATGGATTTACATTTCCATGTAACATCTCATTTCTAATATTCATTATCGATTGGAACTCTTTACATGCCTCATTATTGTTATAATCCACAGGGCAATGGAAACCTTTACATTTAAGATGTAAGTTTTTCACGCGTTCGTGGATTGGGCTTCGTATAAAAGATTCATAATCTTCTTTATTTTCATATGCATTAACTTTTGCGAGGGTGAAAATTAAAAAATTAATGAAAGACTCTGCATAAATAGGTAGTGTTAAGGAAATGTTGATTCCTAAAGTATTTGCTTTTGAAAATTTCTCTCCTACAATGGACATTTCTTTCTTAGTTCTATTGTTAAATTTTTTAAAGTCAGGGTGCTTTATTTCATCAATTTTCAGATTATCTAACTCTACAAAGTTTGAATCAATTGCGGTTTTAATTCTTTTGAAAGGATTTATAAATAGATGCCACGTTTCTACTTTTGTTCTAAATGTGGAAATTTGTTTGCCGTAATTCTTAAAATCATCTTTTAAATCTTTGATGAATTCATCTTTTGCAAATTTCTGATCTTGAAAATCTATTGATTTGTGTATCTCTATACGATAGGTCATACACATAATCGTTATACGATAACCTTCATAATCAAATGTATAATCCCAATGAATGAGATTTGATGAATCATATTTTCGGAACAAAGATTGCATTCCGTTAGGTTTCCCAAAACGAGCTTGCAAGTAGCAATATAAATCTACAGGTTTGATATTATTGATATCTACCCATAATGTATAATCTTTGTCACGTTTAATTATAGAGGTTTTCTGCTGGAACTCATTAACAACGATCCGCTGATCTAAGTAAATCATTTTATCAATATTAATTTTTGTTTTTTTCATTGTACTTGTTCACACTCTTTATAAGAGGAATATTTAATGTTCGCTGAGTATAGTGATAGCCAACTGAAAATATCAAGAGATCATGATCAAAACGGCAGCTCACCCTGCATATCACAGAAAGCATCATCCTTATCATGTACCTCTAACATAGCTTGTTGTGCGTAGAACCAACTACTAACAGCAAAGATATCCACTGGCTGAGCTACCTCAAGCATAAAGTAGTATGCGTTACTTGAAGTCACACCGAACCAGTACAAACGAGTACCATCCTCATGAGGTGTTGTCTCGAACAAGACACATTGCCCATCTTCAATACGTTCTAAGTACCCTCCAGGATGAACAACCACTATCCGTTGTCCACACTGCCAATACACCTGAACACCTTTTCGAACGCTTGAATCAAACGAATTCTTATTACCCATTTTCCTGCCCTTCGATGAGATTATGATACTGTAAATTTATACAGTGGTTTGATGTTAATCAATACGAAACGCTAAAAATCACATAAAAATGATCATTTTCAATAGCTTAAGTAATGTTATTTGGTAGGGTAGCTCTATTATTGATATCTAAAAATGATCAATAATTGATCATCTACCATTATTAGAGATAAGCAGGGATGATCACCAAAACCTTCATAGCAGAACCAATCATGACAACATCAGGCCAGCTCGTAGGGTGTGAACTGTTAACCCGCTTCCATCGTGAAGATCTTCCAGTACTGAACAGTAAGTACTTCATCATGGCTATGTCGGTCGAAGGGAAGAAGGAACTACTGAAACAACAATTAGAGACTGTAGAAGTTCATGCGTCATGGTTCAGAGAGCACCGGCTTTTCTGTACCGTTAACGTTGATACCATACAGGCACGGCTATGTGTGTTTGACAGGGAGATTATTCAGCTATTGGATAAAATGGATTTCATCAGGCTTGAGATATCAGAGAACTTTGAAGGGCTTGAACTCGGTATCAATCATCCAGTACTTAAAACACTGTTAAACGTTGGCTATCGCCTGTTCATTGATGATCTTGGCTCAGGCCGTGCGAATACCGCAGCACTTTCTACTGGTTGTTATGAGGCGGTCAAACTTGATAGGGCGTTCTACAATCAAGAAGTACAGAAACCTACATTCAACGTACTGATAAAGAACATCATGAAGTACTGCCCGTATGTGATCGTTGAGGGAGTAGAGCAGCGGCAAGAACTACCAGTACTACGTGATGCGGGAGTATCAGCGGTGCAAGGATATCTTTATCGTTCAGTGAACTTCTCTAAGGTGACATCTCTTTTATAAATCTAAGCCGCATTACAGCGGCTTTACTCACCATCATCTAATTCATTTAAAAATCTGGCAAGAACATCTCCGTGGCACGGATAAGGTTTGCAATGGCAGCCAAGGATTTTCCCTCTATGTGCTTTAAGCTTTTCTTTGAAATCTTCCCCGCCTTTTAAGAAATTTCTATCAAAGTCGTACTTAAACTTTCTTATAACTTCATCACGATCACCATCGGCTCCAATCGCATAGGGATTACCCCATAAAGTACCGCGACCGCAATATACATCGAAGTGTTCGCCCCTGTCTTTATTGGATACAAACGTAATTTTATCCTTTATATACCTTACAGGAATTTGTGATGATAACGTTTCATAAACAGTTGTGAAATCTGGTTTCAATGCTGAATCAAAAATAATAGCGTGCGTCAATCCTATTTTAAATGGGTCAGCAAGAGTATCATGATTAAGTTTAAAAATTAAATCAGAGGAAAAATAGTTATGTATCAAATCCTGGTGATCCTCAAAATAGAAGATTTTGTATTCACTCGATTCGGAGAAGATACGGGTAAGCTTTCGCTCAAACTTACCCTTTGAAGCAAAATCAGGATGATACATAATTAGTACTTTCATCATATTAAATGCTTAACCTCAAAATCTGTATCCCAATGCTTGTTCAGATATTCTATCACAAGACGGCGATGACAGTGATGGGGCTTGTGCTCACTACATAACAAGCAACCGTCAGAGATTAAGCTCTTATCTATACGCTCAATATTCCTTTTTGCCATAAGATTCAGAAAGTTATCTTCGTAAATCTCCCAAGAGACTTTTCCTTTCTTATAAGGATCGAGCATCTCTTTGGTTGGTGCCAGGTCTGGAACATGGGCGTAGCCTACCCCACAAAGTTCGCGAAGGAAAAATTCCAAGTCTTTCTTTTTAGCAAAACCAGCAAGCTGAGATACATTATTTAGACGGACATCAACCAGAGTTTTGATTGGCTGAGACTTAATCAAGGTAAAAAAATTCTCAGCAGTTTTTTCAGTAAAGCCAATTGAAAATACTTTCATTAAATTATCTCAGCTATTAATTTGTAATGAAATTTCCCTGCTAAATTTTCAAATGCTTCTAATGCAAGGCTTACAGTTATAAAACAATCAGGCTTCGTGTAGCGGCCTACCTCTTTACTCTCAAAATAATTTAGCCATTTGTGATCAGTTACCTTGAGGTTGTATGTTACTTCGTTATAAGTAAACTCGGCTCGCACTTTTACCTTTTGGTCTTCCCAACGAGACGTTATAAAAGTAATCAGCCCGGCCTCTATAAAATAAAGGCTATCGTTAAGATCTTCTACTTCATCTGGGTGTACTTGATCAAACTTACCGCTACTTGTCTGATGATTGTTTATCCACAGAGTTTCTGGATAATCACAAAGAAGTCTTAGAGAGTCAGGATGCGAACTATAAACTCCTTCTTTTTTCCAGTACTGGGTTTCATCTATCAGGTAGTTTTCTGTTTGAAATTTTTCTGGAGTAGGTTTGATAAATATTGCTGTGATTATATCAAGTGACTGAGAATCTGTGCTGTTACCATAAATACTATCATAGCGAGTTATAGCACCAGACTGGTTAACAGGTCTAATCCATTCGCCAACGTCAATACCTTGATCATGTTGATGAATGATTTTACCTGCGACGCAAAAATCTTTATTTTTCTTGGACTTACTTAAGCAAACAAAAGTTTTATCTACCATGATGCAACTCTCAATTGAATAGTAAACAAACATTACCATCAGATTCATCCCAAATCAACATAGGTTCTTCTCATTGAAGCAAGCGTTCGCGTAGTTTCGCCGCACCCTTTGAATAGAATATATGATGTTTTGAACCTAATTCATTCACAATACGAGGAAATATGACGTACTTACAATTAGCAAAAATCTACGGATACGATCCTGCTACAGTTAGCCGTGATTGGAAAGCAAAAGGTTTAGATATAGATGGAACAGACGATGAGATCTATCAATGGGTACAAGATAATGTACTAACACCATTGAGAGGACAAACAGATTTAAAAGAAGAAACTCAGCGTGAACAATTACGATTAGCAAAAGCTAAAGCAGACATTGAAGAAATGGAAGCTGATCTAAAAAGAAAGAACTTAGTAGAAGTGGATTATGTAACCGACTCACTTTCAAGTTACTTACTACAACTGAAGAACATGTTGCGTAGTATTCCAAACACAACTTATGTAGAACTCTTTGCAAGTGAAGATGCAAATCAATTGAGGGAAACGCTAAAAGATAAAATTGATGAAGTACTCAGAGATATTGGAAATTATGAGTACGAGGAAGATGAATATGAAAATGGATTTTCAGAATCAGAGGAAATTAATAACGATATTGAATCAGGCGGTGAAAAACATACTACCGCCAGAGAAGATCAGACCGAGTGAATGGGTAGAGAAGAATCTTAAATTCTGCGATGGTGAGTTACAAGGCTCACCAATGCGTTTGTACGAATTTCAGAAACAACCGTTAGATTCAATTATAGAACCAGGGGTACGCAAGGTAGTACTAATGAGTTCGGCACAGTTACTAAAAACAACAATAGTTACTGGTGCATCCCTGTACTTTCTTCAACATGATCCATCAAACATGGTAATTGCTGGTACAACAGCAAATACAGTGAAGAAGTATAAGAATGGTAAGTACGATCCAACTATCCAGCTAACACCATCACTTGCAAAGCTAATCACGAGTAAATCAGACAAGACCAAAACTAACGACGCAACCACGCAGGAAACTACCGTTGGTACTTTCAACTATTTCGTTAGTCTCTCAAGCCCAAGCACCCTACGTGGCCTCACGGCTAAGCGTGTTTTCTGTGATGAGATTTCAGGGGTAGATACCGAGGGTGATGAAGGGAACCCCATAGCCCTTGTATCACAGCGTTGTGAGTCTTTCCGTGACTCATTAATCATGATGTGCTCTACGCCGTTAGTACCTGATGATCCCATATGCCAGGAATTTGCTATGAGCGATCAGAGGTACTTTCACGTACCTTGCCCTGAATGTGGTGATGAACAACGCCTGATATGGAAAAACGTTAAATTCGAGTGGAAGGTAATAGATGGTGGCCGCCGTTCTATCCCTGATGCCGATACTGCCTATCTTGAATGCCCGCACTGTAAACACCAGTACACAGAAGCCGAACGTGTAAGAGCAGTATCACAAGGACGTTGGATCGCTACACATCCAGAAATTAAGGATGTGAGGGGCTACCACATCTCACGTTTGTACTCTCCGGTTTCGTCGATCCGCAAGTTGGTACAGGATTTTGCAGAAGCGTTTAAGAACTTTGACCATATGCGTTTTGTGAACAACGCATTAGGCGAACCCTACATTGATAAAGAAAACGTAGAACATGATTTAACTCTACTGGAACAGCTACGCGATTTTGATATTGATATACATAACATACCTAATGATTGTGTAGGTTTAGCATATGCGGTTGACCAACAATTAGACCGCCTTGAATGTACTTTAGTCGGCATATCAGAAAAGAATTATTATGTACTTGATCATCGTAGCTTCTATGCAGTCGATTGTAATAAATATGATTCGCCAGCATATGCAGAATTACAAAGTTTTATAAATAATACAAAGCTAAAGACGAAAAACGGAACACCTCTACGAGTACTTCAGGTATGGGTAGATAGTTCTAATGGTGCTGCAACCAATACCATCTACCGATTCTGTAATAAAACAGGTAACGAGATATACAAACCTATCAAGGGTGATGGACGTACAACTATTCCTCTATACAAAGAAAGTACATCGGGTGGTTATAAGTTCATGCTACTTAACGTTAACGAAGGGAAGAACCGTATCAGGAAGCTACTTAACGCAGCTATGAACGATGAAGCACATGAAGGTAAAAGAATCCATTTTACCCATTCATTACCGGATGATGCATTCCTTCAGTACACCAGTGAAAAGCGAGTAATGAAAGGTGGTCAACTTGTTTGGGTGAAACGTACTGGTTCAAAAGATGATCGTAACGAAATGCTTGATACGCTCAACTATTGCCTAATTAGCTTTGAATATATGTTAAATAAATTGGGTGTTGATGCCTATAAAAAACTAAGGAACTACAACGCCAATATAGCTAAAACTAAATACAGTGAAGAAATACAAACTAATGATACACCTATAGAACATGTTCCAGTACGTAAACAACGTAAAAGGCGTATGGGGGGAAGAAATTGGTTTAATGAATAAGGAATAAACATGGCAACACGCAGCGTTGATTTCACCTCAGATATTATCAAAGGTGAAAGCATTGTGTTTAGTTTTGCCGCAGATTCTAAAGTAGATATAGTAGATGTGGATGGGATCAAAATTTCATATACCTATCCATATTCTGTAATTGATACTTCAACCTGGAAATCAGGTGCATATACGGCAATTATCAATGATAAAACATTTGCTGTACGTACCTTTCAGATAGTAGATCCAACTGCGACAGCAAACAAATACAATCAATACCTATCTATCATTGATGAAATAAATATTGTTATAGAGTCTAAAGTACAGGGCGGTGGTGTAATCACTCAGAGCATCAACAATAAAAGCCTAACTACAGAATCTATGGACGCATTACTAAAACTCCGCACTCACTATACAAAACTTGCTAACCAAGAATTAGCACGTATGAGGGGGCTTTCTTCTGGTAATCCGATTAAATCAATAACAACTTTTAACAGGGGTAACTAATGTTCTGGAAAAAGAAAAAAATTGATGAGCCTGAACAAGTACCTAAACCACAGTTTGAACGTAAACAACTTACAGATAATGCATTAAAACGTGAACTAAAAGAGATTCGTACTAACTCACAATCACCAATCATCAGTTTTGGGTTTTCAGCAGGTAATTCAGCAGGAAATATTAATAGTATCATCAATATGACATTACCTACCTTAGTCGCTAAATCACGTGAACTAAGTTTGAATAATGGAATTGCTAAAAAGTACTTTCAGGTTAACAGTGATGGCGTAACGGGTGCATCAGGTCTGTATATCCGTCCTGATGTTAATCTTCATGATGATAATGAAGAAAACTTAGTTATTAACGAAGAACTTGAACAGCTATTCTACAAATACGCAGATAATCCAGAAGCATTTAGTATGAATGGTAAGATGGATTTAGCAGCTTTTCAGCGTTTAGTGGAACGTACTCGTAGTATTGATGGTGAAGCATTCATTATTTGTCATGATGTAAACGGTACTGTGAAGTTTGAACTTATCGACACTATGCGAATACCTACTACTGGAAACCGAATTTTTGATGATGGTTCATATGTATCTAATGGTATTCATTTTGATCGATATGGGAAAGTAATTGAGTACTATGTAACTCGTTTGAATCCTTCTACATATACGTATCAAACAGGTGAGTATGAAGTAATTCCTGCATCAAACATGCTTCATCTAATGATCCAGGACTACCCTAATCAAGAGCGTGGCATACCGGATATCATTGCAGGTACTACTTTATTAAAAGATCTTGAATCCTTTATTAAGGCAGCAATCATATCTAAGAAACTATCAGCCTCTGCAATGGCTTTCATTACTAACTCAGCAGGTAGTGATGAAGATATTGATTTTATGAAAGGGTACGAACCTGATTACTACGAAAATGACAGCTTACAAAGCGGTGCTTTAGTAGAACTTCAACCAGGACAAAACGTAACGAGTGTTAACCCAAACGGGGCTACTGATGGAATCACAGAGTTTGTAGATACTCAGATGCAACAAATTGCTATGTCTCTTGGTATCACAGAGCAATCATTAAGCGGTTCTACCGCAAATGCTTCATTCTCAGCAGCAAAACTAACAGACCGCCTACAACGTCAGACTTTCAAGACACGTACTAATGCATTAACCACGTTTGTATTAAAACCAATATACGCACGCTGGCTTAAAGCAGAAATGTTACGTAATCAGAGTTTAAATCTGAAATTTAGTGATTTCGATAAATTAGTAAATGCTAAATATATTAGTGAATTTGTGGAATCCCTTGATCCTCTCAAAGACGTACAAACCCAAGTACTAATGATTGATAACAAGATCAAGAGTCGTTCTATGGTTGTTTCTGAATTTGGTTATGACCCATATCAAGTACAGAAGGAAATTGAATTAGAGGAAGCTAAAACAATTAATAATAAACAGGAAGTTATTCAGGATGAAGAAACAACTAACGAGGGAACTAAACCTACAGAAAATTAATAACGCTATTGATGTAGAAAATCGAACCATTGAGATCGCTTTTGCAAGTGAAACACCTGTTAAACGTGATTTTGGTGAAGGTATTGGTGTACTGAACGAAATCCTTAAATGTACGCCTGATTCCGTTAACCTAACTCGTATGCTAAATGGTGCTCCATTACTAATTGAACATGACTTTACCCGTCATGTTGGAATTGTATTAGATGCGAGAGTGGACAGCGATAATGTATGTCGTGCGACTGTAAAACTATCTTCAATTCAAGAAGCAGAAACTATTTTTACAATGATTCAAGAAGGTATCCGTACCAAAATTTCCGTTGGATACAATATTGAATCTTATCATATCGAAGGTGAAAACCTAATTGTAGATCTTTGGTCGCCATATGAAGTAAGTAGCGTATCTGTTCCCGCAGATGATTATGTTGGTGTTTCACGTTCACTAAATACAAATGAAATTCAACTTAGTGAAGGTGAACAAATGGATATTGAAAACCAACAAGAAGAACTACGTACCGATGATGTAGTTGAACAAATCGAAGAAGAAGTAAAAGAAAGTACTGAATCTGATGAACATGTTGAAGTACAGGAAAGTACAGAAGCAGTAGAAGAATCTGAAACGGTAGAAGTACAGGACAGTACTGAAATTGTTGAAGTAGAAGCACAGGAACGTGCAGCACTAAATAAAGGTGAATCTGACGAAATTAGAATTCGTGAGTTAACCGCTATTGCAGAACTTTTCAAGGTAGATGGTTCTGAAGCAATTAAATCAGGTGTGACAGTTGAACAGTTTAAACAGGAAGTTCAAACCAGATCCCTAAATAAAGAAACAAATCTAATTAACAAGGATGTTAATAATATGAATAAAAATGTAATTGGTGAACTAATCCGTAGTATCAACGATGATAACTTTGATTCTGTAAAAGCTGAACTCGAAAAAGGCCAACGCGGTTTCAAAATGGATTTTTCCCGTGCTCTTGCTACCGATACTCAGACAGCAGCAGGAACAGTAAAAACCGTATATGCGGATTCTTATCTAACCGCTCTATTGGCTCAGTCCATTCTTGGAAGCCTAAATCCAACTATCTATTCTGGTCTTGCTTACCGTGGAGTTCTTAGTATTCCTCGCCTTACTGGTCTAACTCCAGCGGCACCAGGTAACTTCAAATTCTATGAAGAAGGTGATGCAGTTGAAGATACAATCGCGAATTTCGATTCTATCAAGCTATCACCAAAGATGTTTGCTGGTGCAGTACCTGTAACTAAGCAGCTCATGCTAAGTTCTGATACCGCAGCAACCTTTGTTCAGGATGCTCTAATCCGCTATGCGGCTAATGGCCTTGAATCCAAGATCTTTGATTCACTACAGTCAACGATTCCAGTAGTTACGACCGCAGCGATCGGTAAAATGACTGAAGCTGATGTACAGAAAGCTATTGAAGCTCTTGGTACTGCTAACGTTGACGTTCGTTCTTGCGTAGCGGTAATGCATCCAAGTACTTTAGCTAAGCTACGTCAAACCGCCGTATTAAATAACACCTCAGCCGTGACTATGGTTGAAGGTCATCGTTTCGATATGTGGCTAAACGATGAAGTTCGTGTTGTTGAAAGTACTTTTGTAGATGTCGATTCTGTGATCATCGGTGACTTCCGTAATCTAATTATTGCGAATTGGTCAGAAGGTCAGGAAATTGACGTAGATACAACTACTCACCGTGCAGCACAAATTACTGTTTTCCGCAGCTTCCAGTACTTAGCAACCGCTATTGCTCATGAAGAAGGTTTTGTAAACCTAAAAATCAAATCCGCTTAATGGTGAAATAAAATGAGAGCATTTTTTAGTAACTCACAATCAGAGTCACTACTTAATGCTTTTGGTGAAAAGCTCGTCATTGTTCAAGATGGTGTATCAATAACGATTACCGCTATTTTCGAACAAGACGAGCTTTTTTTTGATGATAGTCAAACTACCGTGACATATTTTAGTGCTAAGTCAGGTATCAAACTAAATAGCACCTTCAAAATCGATAGCATCGAATACGTAGTAAATAGGATAGATGATGATACAAGCGGTATCTCTAATTATCACTATATTCGCAAAGTCGATTTAGAAGAGGAAATATAATATGTTTACGGCAGACTATAAAATCAGAAAGTACTTAATTAATAAACTCTCTCCAGTTACTAATTTACACTTTCCATCAAAAGCATCAGTAGATGATATTACTGTAGTTTATATTGGTGATTCTTCTGTACAACGTACTCAAGTATCTAAAGCAAACACAGTCATTAACAATCAGGTTATGCCATCAACTATTAGAAATTTATGTGAATTTCGTGTTGAGTTTGTGTCTGTCGGACAATCATATAAAGAAGCATCCGATGAAATTGAAAAAATCCTTGAAGCAGTTTATACGCCTGGTTTCTTTAATGACCTAAACCAGCAGCTTCCAATGCCATTATTCAATGTGCGTATTGAAGATAGCCTAATGACTTCTCAAGCCGAAGCAACGGAAACCGCTTATGTACACACGCAAACTCTATCTTTTAGCTATGGGGAATAATAATGGCTCAAACATTTTTAGGGAATTTAACTACGGTATGGATTAACACCGATACAATTAATGTTGATCCAAATGCCCGTACTTTTGTTCAAGTAGAAAACCTTTCGGGATTTCCAAGTTTTAGTGAATCAACAACTATTTCAACTGTAGAAACATATGATAGTACTTACACCTCTAAAGTAGCGGGTGATAGTTCATATGGTGATATGACTATTGAAGTTAACTATGTTCCTGGTGAAAACGCCGTACTTGATTCTGTTGTTGATTCTCAGCAGTTAGTGCAGGTTAAGGTTGAAATGCTTGATGAAGGTACTAACGATACATCAGTAAACTATGTGATGTACAACGGCTATCTATCCAAAGTATCTGACTCATCAGATATGGATACCGTTGTTACTCGCTCGTATGTATTCACACCAGAATCACAGGTTGCAGCAGGTATCCTTGATGAGTCTGTAGTACCGCTTAACCGTGGTGATTGGGGCGTTGGTTCTAACGGGGTAGAGTTCCCAAGCTATCAAGGTCGTGACGGTAACTCATTCGTTAAGATCCCAGCGGTGAACTCACCATCAGGCGTAGATATGTTGGGTATCACTAACCTTGACGGTTCGAACGGTACTCAACTGGTAATGAACAAATCCGGTACGCCGGTACTGAATTTCCGTAACTTCTCATCAGCAAGTACTGGTGCATGGTACAAGGTCTATACCACTGCCGATAAGCCTACTTTGTCAGAACTTGGTGCAGCAGCGGCTACAGATCTCAATAACTACGTACCGATTACCCGTACCATCAATGGCAAGCCATTAAGCGGAAACATCACTCTTGTAGCAGCGGATATATCTGATGTTTACTCAAAAACGCAAACCGATAACAGCTATGTTCCTAAAGTCTTTCAGTTAAACGGACACGCACTATCAGGTACAGTGTTGAACCTGGTAGCAGCCGATATTTTAGATATATATTCACAGACTCAGGTTAATACAAACTTTGTAGCAAAAACTACTACAGTAAATGGATTAGCATTAACAGGTAATATTACTCTAACGGCAGCACAGTTAACGGATATGGCAAGCCTAAGTTATAGTAATAGTACTTTCGTTCCAAAGACGTTCTTAATCAATAACAAGCCATTATCTGGTACAAACATTCAATTGTTAGCCGCAGATATTAGTGACGTATATTCACGTACTCAGGCAAATGATCTCTTTGCACTACGTATTACTACTGTTAACGGTTATCCATTAAGTTCTAATGTATCACTAAACTATAATGATGTTGGTGCTTATTCGAAAGCACAGATTGATGTAAAGAATGCAGCACTACAGGCAAACATTGATACTAAGGTTACTATCACTCAAGATTTGTTAGTACTAAATACCGTAACAGACACACTTCGTCTTGATATGTCTGATGGGAAAAGAGTATTTGCAGCAATACTTACATCTGCAAGTACTCAATTAAGTATTATCAATGCAAGCGGTAGTACTAAGAACAGTCAAGCTATCACGGTATATCTGACGCAAGGCACAGGTGCTAATAAAATAGAATGGCCTTCGAATGTTAAATGGTCATACGGGCGTACTCCAGTATTAACCTTCACTAAAGATTCAGTTGATGTTTTTCAATTTACGTCAATAGATGGGGGTAGTACCTGGTACGGCTCCTTACTAATGGCGGATCTTCATTAATGATTAGAAAAGGTAACATAAATAATGCCCTTCAAATGTTAGAAGGACATCTGAAATTTTTAGAACGAAATACAGGTTTAACTAACGATAACAAAACTGAACATTTTGTTTTTAATCCAGATAAAGTACTTGCAAATAACAGGCACTTTATAGCGGAAACTGGATGGGAAGCACAACCTGATGGTGACGCAACAACAGAAGGGCAGTCATTAGCAATTTTAGGTGCAATATACGCATATCAGGCAACCAAAGAACCCCACTATCTGGAACTGGCAAAGAACTACTTTAACGGGTATCACAATGCGTTCTACAGAGGGGTAGCGTTTCCAGATCCACCTAATGGTTCATTACGCTGTAACTGGATATGTAACGGCAAAGCTCCGGTACTGGCACACTATCCATTAGATCCAGAGTACCCAACTCATGGAGGCTTCAAGGGAGTACTGTTTACATGGACAAACGGACAGACACAGATACCGCACGGTGCACCAAACTATGGTGAGTACCTCGATGCTGTATGGTTCGCTTTTCCTGAACGTGCTTCTTTAGGCTGGAATCAGGTAAACGCTACTGTATATGCGTGGGATTCAGAAGGTTCGGTTGACTGGAAAACCAAAGCACCAACATACGATGTTGATTGGATCGTTGACCGAACAGGCCGCAAGGTAGATAGCAATGGTGATGTACTGGAAGAAGGGCTAACAAGTCAGATTGGTACAGTGCAGCTCAAGGATACTTCCATCAACGGTAGTTACCGCTTCAACTATGCAACACGTAACCCTGTAGAACACGGCGGTTATCTGATGGGGCGTAATGAACGTTGGCATAACAGGCCAGTACACGTACCGATTGATAACTATGGTTCCTTTGATTTCGCTGATAATGCATCAGATGCTGAATTGTGGTTCTGTCAGGCGGCAAAACTACTATGGGATATCACAAATGAGCGTACTTACTGGTTAGCCTGGCAAAACTCATTGATTACTTGTATTGGGTACTCTGATATAGATAAATTTGATAAATTTTTTCGTAAATCTACCGCAGCTACTACCCCATTCACCGACGGTATCTCATACGATTATTTCTATCCAAGTAATCAGGCCGCTACTTACTCGCGTGATGCTGATGGTTATATTGTAATTAATCAAAGTGCATCTGCACAAACAACACTTGAACAACAATCAATCTGGTTCAAATTTAATAATAGTAGTAATTTTTATGTTGAATATGGTGGTGTTGATACGTCTGGTACTGCATTAAATCTTGCAGTTGCATTAACTGTGAATAAAACAAAAACAGAAGAAGGGGCAATTAAATATCGTTGCGGTCTACCAATCACTAAAACAGATGGCAGTATTCAGGCAATGAGTATACCAATGAACCACTTTACACGAATTGCTAAACCAGATGGTGGACAGTACTTAACCGCAGATATGCGTATGATTTCTGATTATGGTGATAACACCGTAACTAAACTTGAATATCAAAGCGGCATTGCAGGTAAGTACTATGATAACGTCATAACAAGTACTATGGATAGTGATGGTAGTTCTACAGTAGGTTTTTGGATTTTCAATAAAGAAGAACAGGATTTAGTTTCTTTCACATACCGTACTTATGCTGATGATTTTAACATCCGTATTATTGATGATCTTGGTTGGCGTTGGTGGGCTATGTTACCTGCAAGTAATGGTACATGGGTAACACAAACATTTTCAGTCTTAGATTTTAAATTAAGCTCATATCAACCTGATCATCAAGAAGGTGATGAACAGCCTGGACAACCAACCCTTACCGCACGTAAAGAGTTTACGTTACTACTTGATACTGATCCGGTTGATGGTGTTAGCGGTCGTATTGACTGGTACTGCATTAATGACCTACCAGCACTCTATGATGATGGCGGTACGGGTGACTATTCAGTACTGCTAAGTCTTACGTTCAATGACAGTACCGGAAACGGGTATACAGCCCGCTTAGGTGATTGTGTGATCAAGCAGTACATGCTTGATAGTCTCTCATACACACCAGGCTTGATTCCGTTCAGCAACATCACCGATCCATATGCTCAGTTATATTCTGGCTGGCATGGGCTTCCATACCCAGGGTATCAACTACCGGCTATCTGGTGCTTTCAGGGTACTGCAATTGATGAAACCAGACTAAATAACAGTATGAGGTTCCTGTGTGATGCTCAGAACTGGTTTACGAACAAGTTTCATCCGACTGTACCAGGCCCATGTGCACAGGCGTTTGTGTGGAACCGTCAGGACGCATTAGCTTACTTACGTGATGGTGAACAACCAGACGTATTCATCATGCAACATTGGCACGCTGAAGCGTGGTCAGGTTATGAACCTCGTGCGTTCTTTGCAGGTTGTGATGTAGTACATGAACTCTATCAACGTGGTGATTACACAATCCCACAGAACATTATTACGTACTGTAAGAACTGGATGAATTACCTAAAGTGGTTCATGAAAAATAACGATGGCCACGCACCAACACGATTTAAAGATAATGGTGAAGTTATCTATGATGGCTTTACAGGTCATATGTCTGGTTTGTGGCTTGCAGGTGCTTCGATGATGGCAATTGCAGGTTATCCAGATCATGAATTACTTGATTTACTCTTTGCAGAGATACAACAAAACTACGATGTAATTAGTGCTAATCATGTGATGAATGGAGCATGGTCGCCAGCCATTAGAAGTGGCACACCAACAACAAGCCAAAACAATTCAATGTACTTTGGTTTCTATACTGGTGAATTACTAAGAGGTTTAGCTTTATATATGAAGTACTACAACCTACATACATAAATAATATATGAAAGGGAAAGCAAGGATCGCTATCCCTAAATTTAAAGGAATAATAAAATGGCTTTTAACTCTATTTTCATTGGTAATAATGTCAAAGTTGAAATCGCAGAAGCTCCAGCTAATGGCGGTCAGGCAACTACTTTTACCGTTGTTGAAGAAGTTGGTGCGTTCCCCGCAGCAGCAGGTGCAGAATCTAATGTTGTTAGCGTAAACACTTTCGGTCAACAGTACGCTAAGAAATTACTTGGTTCTCGTAGTGTTCCAGATTTAACACTGACTGTTAACTGGAAACCAGGTTCAACAGGTCAGGAACTACTTGCATCAGCAGCAGCTTCACAAAAATTAATGCAAGTTAAAGTAACCTATTTCCAAAACATCGCAGACCAAGACGGTCCTGCATATTACAGTATTGTAAATGGTTACGTGAGTTCAGATGTAGTGAACGGTGATTTTGATGGTGTAGTTACTCGTGATTTCGTTGTATCTGTAACTGGTGCTCCAATCGCAGTTGGTGAAGTAACTGGTGCTTAATTACTAAATACTACAAACCAACTAAAAGGATAAAACAAAATGGATTTTTCTAATCTAATGAATACTATTGGTGTGAAACTAACACAAGTAGAACTAACACCAGAATGTACAGTGTATATCAAACTACCTTCCATTACCCAACATACAGAATGTGCCGATCCATATAAGGCAATTTTCTATTGTGTAGTTGATGAGGACGGTAAACAGATTTTTGATTCACCTGAACAAGTTGAAGCAAAAGTAGATCTTACTGTACAACTAAAATTGAATGCTGAAATTGGAAACGTTTTCGCTAAATCCTTTAATGTTGAGGATGTAGAGGGAAAGTAAGACGCGATCCGATTCTCAAACTATCACTATCTTTATTGTATAAACACGGGTGTAGTGTGGATGAACTCTGCACTATGCCCGTTTTGCTTTTCTACTACCTATTAGTTTTTAAAGAAATCGTTGATCCTGAATCCTCACAGATAGAGCAAATCAGGCATACCGAACTACTACAGGCAATTTGGTTAAGTACTGGCAACATCAAGAAAGAAGATATACCTAAATTTAATATCTATGAACTCGACTCGCTGAATATTATTTCAAATAAAACCTTAGCTGAACAACATGCAGAGAGGGAGAAGAAGATCGCAGAACAACAAAAAGCAAACATGCTAAATTGGATGGGAGTAAAGCCTAATGGCAAATAACAATAGACAATCAATGATCTTTGAAATCACTGGTGATGAATCAGGATTACAAAAATCACTAAAAAATGCAGCCAATGATATAGGTAACTTTGGTGATCAGGCAGGTGGAGTATTTGGTGGTATCAATACTGGCCTTTCTACTACCTCTAAAGCTATGTCTGGTTTCGCTGGTGCTGTAGGGGTCGCAGGTATCGCCATTGCTGCAACTATGGCAAAAGTACAGGAACAATCAGAAAAGGCGTTTGAAGTCTTTCAGGCAGCTTCACTATCACAGTCGGGGATATTACAGATTCAACAAGCCACTAATATGTTCGCCGCCGTTGGTCTTACTATGGATAACGTCGCTAACCAAATTAAGGATAGTAAGGATAAGTTGGGCGATGCCATAACTAATAATGCTGGTTCTATGTTAACTGACGTAATTCAACCATTGAAGTTGAATATGTTCGAGTTACAGAAAGCAGCAGAAAACGGTGAAGATATTATTGCTAAGATTTACTATCAGGCTAAACAAATGGGATTCAGTCAATCCCAGATAGTAAACATGATGGAAACAGTTGCAAATGACGCGTCAAAACGCATGACTATATACCGAGAGTTCAATAGTGAACAAGAGTACCAAAACAGTCTTGCTAATGAATCTATTCAACTAACCGCAGAACAATCACGACAATTTGAAGAATACAGGGCGGCAACTAATAACTTATCCAAAGCATGGGATACCTGGAAGAACTCAACGCTTGCACCTATCGCACAGAACCTTGCTGAAATTCTCGACTTAATGACGAAAATTATTAATAGTAAACCTGTTAATGCAGCGGCAGCAGCAGTTAGTAAAGATGGTATTCAGGCTACTCAACAATACCAACAGCAGTTTCAACAGAAGATACTAAAAAATTCTTCAATTTATGGTAATCAGATAGTAGCAGATCAGCAAAAGCATCAGGAGGAAAATAATAAAACCTTTGCAAACTTATTAGCAAACCTTGATGCGGCACATAACCTACTTGATAAACAGAAAGAAGAATATAATAAAGGCTCAGATAGAAGTGTTATTGATACTGCTATAAAACCTTATCTTTCAGCAAAACAAAAAACACAGGCACAGATTGATACCGTTGATGCAACTCATGCACAATTACGAGCGACTATTAAAGATTCTTTAGTACGTGCTTATAAGGGTGATCAAGCGGCAATGAATGCCGATCTCGCTAAACTTGATGAAGGGTATAAAGCTAACCGTGAGAAGTTAGTAAAAAGCCTAACAGCCGATGAAGATAAAGCACGTGAAGATAAAGCTAAGAAAGATGAAGCAGCAGCCAAAAAAGCACAAGCCGCACAAGACAAACTTAATGAACAAACTAAAAGAGCAAAGGCACTATTAGAACAGACGCTATCACAAATCGGTACTAATGAAGCCCAAATACGTATTACTCGTTTTAACTATGAACAAGATCAGATTGAAAAGCGTATACGTGAAGCAGGTAAATTAGCGGGAAGTACTGAATCTGAAATTACAGATATGTTATCCAAGCAATATGAAAGCCGTAAAACCAAGTACAAAGACATGGTTGATCAGATGCTTTCTGAAACTAACAGACTCAAACAGGCACAGAACATTGCAGCCATTGCTAATGATCCTAATGCAACAGCAGATGCTAAGGCACGAGCAGCGGCAGCGGGTAATACCTGGATGAATGACACGGTTAGTCAGGGCTTAGGGTACAAGAACCCATTAGACTTTTCGACAGATCCGGTACAGAACCAGAACATCAACACCGAAGAACAAGAGAACAAAGATGGGGCTAAGGCTCTATATGATGCCAAAGTACTTGGTTTCCATGAGTACCAGGATCAGCTAACAGCGATTCAGGCCAACGCCGATATGAAACGTGGCCGATTAACCGCAGACGCACTAACCAATACTTTAGGGATGTGGCAAACGGGAGCAGGTAACGTAGCGGATATCATGGCTGGTGTATTCGGTGAATCATCAGCAGCGGCTAAGGCAGCATTTGCCGTAAGTAAAGGTATTGCCATTGCTCAGGCAGTGATCAACATCCAGCAGGGTATATCCGAAGCTATCAAACTTGGTTGGCCTATGGGGATTGCAGCAGGTCTACAAGTAGCAGCTCAGGGTGCTTCCATTGTCCGTACTATCAAAGGTACAGCCATCCAGGGGCAAGCCCATGATGGTTGGGATTCACTACCAAGTACTGGTACATACAATCTTGAAAAAGGGGAACGTGTAGTAGGTAAATCACTAAACCAGGATTTAACAAAATACTTGAGTAATCAGGAAGGTAGTAAATCAGGTGATATTAAGATTGATGCACCGTTAATTATTAATAGTAATGGTCAAATTTCTGATTCTGATTTCCAAAAGATGTGTGATAAACACGCTGATACTATCGTTCAGGCAACACGTAAATCTCAGAAGAATAACGTATAAATATCATATAGCCCACATGGATTGTGGGCTAACTATTAAAGGAATAATAATATGTTAAATAACACACTTATTAGTGAGTTCATGTTGACGGATAATATACCGCAATACCAAAACCAGACATGGACAGGTGAAACTATTACACGTGTTGTTGGTTCGCAGTACTTTACCCTTAGCTTCAAAGTTACCTTGAACAAGATGAACCGTGCTGAACTCGCTAACTTCTACGCTTTATATGGTCAGGGCAAACCGTTCTCTATGCCTCTTGGATGGTGGAGTACATACAACGGTACTCAAACATCACAAGTACAGGTAACAGCAGCAAGGGCGGCGGGGACAACATCCATTGCCGTTAATGCTAATACACTTGAAGTTGGTACGTTAGTTCAATTCAACGGACACAAGAAACTATACCGAATCATAGCCAACACTGGCAACGTGATTGCTATCTTCCCTGGATTAATCAAAAACATCCAACTTGGGGAAGTAATGAAATATGAAAATATTCAAGGTTCATTTATTCTTACACCACAGAACGCAGCATATCAGATGCCAAGTACAAATATTATGGAAGTGACAATAAATGCAACCGAAAACATCAGGGGTTAATTTATGTCAATTCCAAGTAATGTACTAACTAATGCGGATCTCGTCGCGTACTGGAATCTTACACGAGGCGATAAAAAAACCGTACTAACAGAAAAAGAACTATATCAATGTGGTGTTATGGTAAAGCTAATAGATGTACTTCCACCTACGGGAAGTAACATATATCTAACTGATGCCATTGCCGATCAGAACTATAATGGAATTAACTATAAGTCTGTACCTGATTTCCTTGATTCATCATTTGCTAACTATGTAGAAAAGAACCAAATCAACAATAACGGTACTTCTTTGAAAGTAAGTAATGTAAGCCAGGATTATCTATCGATGGCGTTACGTGGATTGTGGAATGATGCCAAAGTTAATATCTGGATGGGAATTGTTAACCCAGCTACAGGGAGTATTCTATATGCCTATCGTATGTTTAGTGGTTACATTGATTACTTTAGTTCTGACTTTAACAACACAGCAGGTAATATAACAAATGAAACAACAGTAAATCTAAATTCATTGTGGAAGAAGTTAGACCAAACACAACGCCTACTATCCAGTACATCAGTACACCAATCATTACACACTGGTGATAAGTTCTTTGACCTAATCGGAATACTAAATAGTTCAGAGCAATTCTGGAAGAGTAGTAAGAAATAATGAAAAACGGATTTATAACAGAGTACCTAAGTGGTTTAGTTGGTGAACCTTTAGTGTACGGTACTAATGATTGTCATATCATGGTGCTAACAGTAATTGATATGATCACTGGCAGTAATTACCGTGATGAAATCTATCAGGAATACACAACACCAACAGCAGGTATAAAATACGCAAAAGCAAACTGTAGTTATTCTACTCTACATCTATTGTGTAAAGACAAAGGCCAATTAGTAAGTGAACCACTTGATGGGGATATCATCATTTCATCAGGTCACAGTACCGTTTATTGGCGTGGGAAAGTTGTAATTTTATCAGAAGACAAATCTAACTATATCGTTTCTCAATATATCCCAAATGAAAAAGACAAAATATACAGATTTAAAGGGGAATAACTATGGCAATAGCAGCAGTTGCCGTAGCTATTATCGCAGGGGCATCAGCAGCCGCAGCCGCATACGCAGCAGGGTTAGCTTTAGCAGCAGTAGTAGCTATAGGTATTGGTACAGCAGCACTATCTTACATTAGTTCATCACAGATGATGAATGTAGGCCAAATGGGGGTAACGTATCCGAGTACGGGTAGTAACAATGCCCGATCAACATCACCAAGTACTGGCATACCGATTTCATACGGTGGTTCTAACCGCAACGCAACAGAGGTAGCCTATAACAAGTTAGGCTCTATCGTCGTATGGCAGAACGTCTATAAAGGTACTTCAAACCAGTTATGTACGGTTCACGCGATCAGTATCGGTGAAATCGGGCAAGTACCAGGGGAACAATCACAAGGCGTAATCAAGCAAATCTATTTTGATAACGCTCCGGTACTCATGGATGGTGCTTACATCACCACAGAAGGAAAAGTACCTACCTCAATGATGATTGAGAAGTACCGCAAATACTTACAGATTGAGGTACGTTTCGGTAAGCCGTCCTACGGTGGTTCTATGACGCTTGCCCGTCAATATGGCGGTAGTCAATGGACTGACAACATGCGTGGTGATGGTCTTGTACAGATCTGTACCGTAATCAAGAAAACCAACGATTCATTAATTGATGGGATTCT
Organism: Enterobacter sp. PTB; assembly: GCF_051130085.1. Classification (NCBI taxonomy): domain Bacteria; kingdom Pseudomonadati; phylum Pseudomonadota; class Gammaproteobacteria; order Enterobacterales; family Enterobacteriaceae; genus Enterobacter; species Enterobacter sp. PTB. The sequence goes on along the minus strand of NZ_JBDKEE010000022.1, from coordinate 23,455 downwards.
AACGAACCAGAACTATACGTTATCGGTAGAAATGCGTGGACGTATGATCTATGACTTAACTGATAATGTACGTAAACCAAGTTCAAACCCTCCAAGCCAACTATATGACTTTATCACTAATACAGAGTTTGGATTCGGCCTTGATCCTAATGATATTGATATTACCAGTTTCCGTAATATGGCAAACTATTGTGCTCAGAATCATTTCTATTCCAATGGTAATATTCAATATGATAAATCCTTTAAGGAAAATATTGAAAATATTCTACAAACATTTGGTGGTGTACTTTATGAATCAAACGGTAAGTACTTTCTGACCGTTGATGCTCCAGATATTCCGAGTATTCATTTTGATGAAACAAATATTATTGGCAGTGTGAATATCACAACGGGTTCAAAATCTGATTATTTTAATACAATGGACAGTACCTATACCAACCCAGGCAATGACTATTCACAAGATATTATCCGTTATCCAAGTGATGCCATTAGTAACGCATCCATTGCTAAAGATGGTTATATTATCAAGAAGGATTTAAACTATCTTTGGGTACAGGATAAAAATCAGCTTGCTATTCTTAGTAACATTGAATTACTAAAATCTAAGTACATTACGAACATAATTACTTTCAATACCTATGTAACAGATATGAAAGTATATGATGTGTTTACTATTGATTTTAAAGAAGCTGGATTTAGTAATAACAAGTACAGATGTATTCAACGTACTGTACCAATGACCGTAGATAAAGCAGGCATTATCCAGATCACCGCGATTTCATATGATGATGGTATATATCAAGGAAAAGATCCGGGACAATTCCCACAGGAAGGTTTGACTAATCTACCTAACCCAACATACGTAGAACCGCCAAGTAACCTACAGGCTCAACGTTTAGGGGCAACGGCATCAGGTAACACCGTTCTATTAACATGGGATTTATCACAGGATACAACTGTACGTGGTTATAAGATTCGTTATAAACGCAGTGATTCCAGTGTTTGGATCAGCATTGGTAACGTAGGGCAGTACTCTACGAGTTTTGAGATATTAAATCTGTTATATGGTGTACAGTACGATTTTGCTATTGAGGCGTATAACACATTAGGTTATTCATCGGAATTAGTAGCTATATATAATCAAACACCACAAGTTATATTCGCATTACCGAAGATTACTAATCTTGATATGGTGAATGATGATGTAGGCTTAAACCAGACTTATGCTCAAGATTTTATTTTACGTTGGGATGATCAGAATAACTTAGCCGTAAATGGTAAAACATTTGCTGATTTCTTCAAACACTATGAAATTCGTGTGTATGACCGATACAGGAACTACATCACATCGTACTACACCACTACAAGCAACTGGACGTACTCATATTCAATGAATACCAGTGATGGCCTTAGCCGTTACCGTGTGTTTGGGATCATCGCTCATGGTTGGGGTACTGGTATCTATAGTGAAGAAGTTCAGATTGAAGTTAGTAACCCACAACACCCACAATTGTTAGGTATCAATTTGAAGAGTGGTTATGATTCTGTGTTCATCGACTGGACTGAATCAAACGTACCGGATTATGCGGGAATCGTTCTACAAATCGCACTTGATGAAGGGTTTAGTTCAGGCTCGAAGTACTTTAGCAGTACTAACCGCTATTCAGCATCGTTTGGTATTGAAGATGGTTCATTTTTTGCACGTATTGCCGCTCAAGATATATTTGGGGCCGATGAACTTGTATGGTCGCCAACTATCGGTTTCAACCAGAATACGAAGGTTCCATACAGCAAGCTCAATGATGATGTAATTGATGGGCTACTTAACAGTGATACGGCTACTGGCATTGTTGAGAAACAGATCGTAGATGAACTTGGTTCACGCTGGCAGCTACAGGTATCGAACAACGGTAACGTAACGGGCATTGCTTTAGCCGCAGATGAAAAAACATCAGTGTTTACCGTTATGGCGGATCGCTTTAGTGTTATCAGTACGGATAGTGCCAAACTATCAGACAGGGTTTATCCACTTGTTGTTCAAAATGGGAAAGTTTTTCTTAACTCAGCAGTAATAGCCGATGCGAGTATCAATACAGCCCAAATTAACAACTTAGCAGTGACTACCGCAAAGATTCAAAACGCAGCTATTGATAATACTAAGATTGCCAATGCCGCTATTCGTAATGCACATATCATGAATGGTGAAATTGACTCAGCGAAGATAAGTCAGCAGATACAATCCAGTAATTGGGATGGTACGAATGGTTGGATGATTAACAAGAACGGTACAGCCAACTTTGGAAACGCTACTATTCGCGGTACGATTTTTGCAAATAGTGGGGTGCTCAATAACGTTACTATCAATGAAAACTGTAACATTCTTGGTACTTTGAGTGCCGCACGTATCGTAGGGGATATTTGCCGTCCACAATCGACGGGTATCAACCCTGTACCGTTTATCTTTGGTTCACGTACTGTTTCAGGTGGTCAGGCCGCATTAGATCCAGTAGCTAACCAACACTATGTAGCGTTGCGTATTCGTGGTGAAGATTTCCCACGTTACTTTGATAGTGATTTATCAATTAGCTTGACCTCATATGAACGTCAATACTTCTATATTCGTATGGGTGGTGATGGAATTGGTTTAACTAACTTGTTCTATTATGATGCTGGTAACGGCGGTAGTTCTACATCGTTCAGATTAAATTCTATATATGTACCGCCTGTTGGTCGTGGAAATTGGAACTATATCTATGTGATGTGTACAACTTCACGTAGTGGCATTGCTTCACTTAATGTTCCTGCTAACTGGTCTTCATTCTTATATCGTGCTGGTGATCAACCTTTATATAATGCGTAATAAATACTATTACCAAATATAATACATAGGAACATAAATGGACATCTTAACGATTGGTTCATTGATTGTTTCAGCTTTAGTATTGTGCTGGACTGTTTATAGGGATTTTACATCTGACTCAGACGAATTAGATGCACGTATTTCTACCGTTGAAACGAAAGTTGCTTTGATGGATCAGTCTCTAACTTCGCTTGAGCAGGAACAAGATCAAATGAAGAAGACATTAAAAAACTTAGAAGATAGTGTACATATGCTTGATATTAAAATTGAGCGTGTAATTACAATGCTTGAAACGCTAAAAAATAAAAGGGGCTAAATTGCCCCTTTTTTATTTGTTGGTGAGTTCTGCAATCATCTGATCTACTCGTGATTTAGTTTGTCTGTACCAGAGTGAATCCTTAGCCTGTACAATCGCTTCTTTATAGTTTTTATCACGTAAGGCATGAATCATCTTTCTGAACTTTAAAGTACCTGATAGGCCAAGTTGAAAGACCATAATGATCATGAAGTCCTGCCAGTCAGGAGGCAAATCTAATTCTAATGAGCAAACAGCAGACTTAGCAGTACTGATATCTTCTTCTAATATCCGTTCGGCTTGTTCTGGTGAAATACCGTTTGGATATGATTCACCAGGTTTTAGTAGTCGACCGTACCCAATAGTTGGATAACCAAGACTATCTTTATATGTCCAAAATTTACCATTCTTAAAATAACCAACTTTAGTTTGATAGGCAATTGTTCCCTCATAGCTAATTAGCCTGTTTTTTAAATCCATTAAATAAATACCTTATAACAATTATCATAGGGTATTTATATGAAGCAATGGATTTACAATGATGATTGGAGTGAGGAAGAATTAACAAACGGTAGTTATGTAGGATTCGTGTACTTGTTCCAGTTTGAAGACAGTACCTCTTATATAGGTAGTAAACAGATGTATAAGAGAGTTAAGGACGTTAAGAAACTAAAAGCTAATTCAGTTGAAAATGGATGGCGTGAGTACAGTTCAAGTTCAAAGATAGTTAATCAAAAGATAGAAGATGGCTTAGATTATACTCGCACCATTTTGTGGGCTTTTCCATCAATGAAAGAAACACTATTTGTAGAAACAGCACTTATCATTAATCAGGGATTGAAAACGGGAAGTATTAATCTTTCCGTAATGCATAAGGCACGTTTGCCAAGTGGAAAGGATGCTGTACGTTTACGTAGAATACTTCAATCATTATATGAAATACTAAATTAAGGATGATTTATGGCATGGCGTAGAGGCAATAGCCCAAATGATATGAGGCGTTTTATAAACAACAACAGCCCAGCGATAGGACAAGAGTTAAAAAAAGAACTAAGTAACCGTATGCGTATAGTTACCCAATATATGCAACGTAAAGTGGATAATGATGTAGCAGGTGGTGGTGTACCGTTTACTGGTAAGAGTATGTACTTTAATTTTAAAAAGATTAGTGACTACAAGACCGTAAACCAGATCATAGTACTACCTAACCAGACCTCATACTTGAAGTACATTCTTGATCCCGCTTACAGGCATGTTAACGAACGTAAAATAATTCCGTACAAGAATGCTAAGTTAACGAAGCAGGGGAATATTACACAACTACGCTCAAGAACTCAGAGCGATAAATACAAAAAGGTGAAGAGCAGGAACGGTAACACGTACTTAATCGACACTACCAAGAAATCATCTAAGCGTAATCCAAAGCTGGCACGTGAAAAGAGGGTTATTGGTTACTATGGTTCCGTTGGTAGAAAACCATTGTTTGATTTCTACGATGAAACCGAGAAAAAAGTAATAGAACAATTAAGAACATTACGCGGTACGTTTGATTACCGTTGGAGGAATTAAGATGGATAACTTAGAAAATTTCCCATGTTATGATCATACTGTACTAACAGATTTTTCTTTTCAGACAATCCAACCAGTAAGTGTAACCTTACCATATGATAAAGCACTATCTGGTAGTAAGCTCATAAAAAAGAAGGTTGATAAAACAAAAGGTGATTTAGTCGTATATAGCTTTCATCATCATACAAAACCTAACGTAAGTGATGGTGATGTACTAATGGTTGAGTTGCTGAAAGATAAAATAGACGTTCAGGTACTTCTATCTTATAACCACATCTACAAAGGTCATCGCGTATTTTCTTGTGTTTGCCAAATACAAGGATAACATATGTTAAGTATTATCATTGACCTTATCAAAAACGGTATCAGTCTTATCACGAAGAACAAAACCGAAGTTGTTAAGTCAAAAGACGAACTTGAAATCGAAAAAACAAGTGAAGCACAGGAAACAAACCGTGAAGAGATTAAAGCTGGTAGAAGCTGGAGATCATTCTTAGGTTATGCGTGTACTTTCATTCTTGTTTATAACTATATCTTAGTACCTATCTTAGATTACTTTGGTATTGTTTTATTCTCTTTCCCACTATCTGACATTATCAGAATCATCGTTTTGTTACTTAGTGGTAACTTAAATTAAAGCCCCCTTAGGGGCTTTTTTTATATAGCTGTGAAAATTCCATTAAGGATTACAAACGAATAAATAATAAAATCATTGATGAGTTATCTTTTAGTTTTGCTATGCATATCGACATTTTTTCATCATGTCCCTTGATCACGAATAGAGAATGCTGATAATCTGAAAACGTACAAAAGAGCTTCGAGGTTTTTATGAAAGATGTAAACGAGCTTTCAAAAGAGGAATTGTTAAGTGCAATAGTTGCACAAGCAAAAGAGTACGCAACGGTCGATTTTGATCAGCTTGAAAAAGATGGCATTATTAAAAAAGTGAAGGGAGGTTATTTGGTTGTTAAACATAGCAAACTTCCTGATGCGGCTCGAAAGTTAATGAAATCCCTTAAATCGACTAAAGATGGAGTGCAAATGATTATTAGTAAACCTCCAAAATCTTTTCTGGATTTAGGTAAATGATTTAGTGGCCTCTTAATCGAGGCCATTTTCATTTAGGGGTGTTTATATTAATTATAGTTTTTTGCTCTGGTGCATACAGTTTAATGTCATTTTCATGAAAAGCTATCGTTAATGTTAAATTATCATTTTCTTTTATATCTAATGACTGTTTAAATGCTTTCTCATCAGCTTGTATTACTTGTGTGAAATAATCAATATTTCTTTGAACATGCATTAATCTATGTATATCATGGAAACAGTCACCATTAGACATTATCCCCATCAGTTGATATACAGTTCCATCTTCCATTTTCAATGAGTAATTACAATGATTTTTTTGCAACGCCAGGCGTTGTTTTGAATCTAAATCATGCCCTGTAATACCTTTTACTTTATAACGTTCTATAGATTCCGGAAGGTATTTGTGCATTTTTTTTATCAGTTTTTCATTAACCCAAACATCCGAATGTCCGCTTCCATGAGGCATGATGTCTATAAGAACTACTGCATTATCAAAAAACATACAGAATAAAACGGGGCCAGTTCGCTGAAAGTATCCTTTCTTATATGGTTCTTCAGAAAGATGTAAATGATGGATATTCCAACAGTTTAAAAGAAGATCGTTATATATGTACTTCGACGTGCTTAAAGAAAGATGTGGCTTTATGGATAACCCAAGGGTAAGTTTCCTTCTTATTGAGTCATACGCTTTTTCTGTTTCCTTAGGCACTTGAATTCCTGGTAGTTCGATTACTATTCTTCTTTTGACACTTGGTATCCTTCTTTGTAATGCAAAAACAGTCTTTAAATTTTCAAGTGTTGTTAAGCCATTATTAAACTGAAAACCAAATTGTTCTAACTGTTCATCAATATAAATTCTCATTCCAATTTCTGGCTTAAATTCTATCATTACAAACCTCCCTGTTTCAGTGTCACGCTGTTATTTTTTCTTCTGTAAAGTACTGGTTTACTACATCAGCTATACCAGTTTCAGTATTGTTACCTATTACTAAATCAGCACAGGCTTTTACTTCATCAACGGCGTTACCCATAGCAACACCCAAGCCAGCATTTTTCAACATGCTTAGATCGTTGAAATTATCGCCAAAAGCTATTACCTGGCTCATAGATAAACCTTGTGATTCTACCCATTGTGCCAGGCGTTTACCCTTACTGTTTCCGGCTTGTGCTATGTCTACTTGATCGTGCCAAGACCATTCACAGGCAAGGCCAAGCTCACGCTCTACGATCTGGCCAAAGCTATGTAGTTTTTCAGTATCAGAATCAGTAAGGGCGAATTTCCAGATAGCATCAACATTTTGCGATGCTTCACTAAGAGAGGATACTTGTTTGAAGATTGGACGTTGTGACTCAGGAAGAGATGCAGCCCAATTTTCTGTACGGATAATATGCCCCGTTGGTTCTTGATAGTACATTGCATCATCTGCATACATCAAACTATGAACATTGTAACTATCAAGTAGGGTAACTAATTGTGTCGCTTGCTCTGGTTGTAATGGGTCAGATGCAATTACTCTTTTTTCGTTGTAATCGTACAATAAAGCACCATTGCAGCATATTGCAGGTGTATCAAGAGTCAATGCCTGATAAAAAGGATGGATGGCAACATAATGTCGCCCGGTCACGATTACTACTTTTGCCCCAGACTCTTGGGCATTACGTAGGGCAGTTAGTGATTCAGGAAGGATCTTTTTTTCAGGTGTTAAAAGCGTGCCGTCAAGATCAAGAGCAATTACTCTAAAGTCCATGTTTTTTCCCACTGTAAGAAGGTTCGATGTTATGTCGATAGTACACCGCCTACTCAGTACTTCAAAACCAGTACGAAGAAGTATAAGAGGTCTAAAAATTTGTTGTGATAGACGCTACACATTCAAATAAGTGCCATTACAACAAATTGCAGGTGTATCTAACGCCAGTGCCTGATAAAAAGGATGAATGGCAACGTGATGTCGACCCGTTACGATAAGGAGTTGATATCCCACTTCCTGCGCGCGTTTGAGTGCTTCAAGGGAAGAGGGGAGAAGGGTTTTCTGCGGAGTAAGTAAGGTACCGTCTAAATCCAGAGCAATTACACGCGAGGTCATTTGTTTTTCCGGGTTAATATTGAATTTACGTTCTGAAGGGATGGTACACCGAGAGGCAAAGGCTTCAAAATTCCCGATGACAATTCAGCATTCACCGTCAAAAGTTAACTACTTTCATGCGCAGTGAGGAGTGAATATTCATGAAACAAACACTCCTCTTTTAAAATTTCTTTATAAACATGGTGTTATGTGGCACATTCCGAAATCATTCGAAATTCGTTCTAAATTTCCTTCCACTCTCTCCCCCTCCCATCTCTGTATTTATCTGTCATTGTGGAGCTTTTATGACCCAGAATTGCCTGGGCAAAATCGCTACCTTTCTCCTCTGCATGCAGGCGACCCGAAAGACTTCTAATCTCGTGGAAGGGCGGCGGATCATCCTCCCATGTAAGTCCAGTTGCGCTTCGAACCATGCGAAAGTGGGAGCCAATAGCTCGCGCTGATTTACCACCAAGAACATTTACATGCTGGCCCGTTATTGGCTTAAGCTGAGCCAGAATATCACTAAGTTTTAAACCAAGCTTTTCAATACCAGTTGATTGAGACATGCGGATTTTTGCGCCGGTCTTCTCTTGTTCAATATGAAGCCTGGTGTCATCGATGTCGCTCCATAACATTGCTGACAGATCACCTTCACGCTGCCCCGTCACAAGCGCCAGATCAAGGCACAAAGAGAACCATTTTGGAAATTGCTCAGCTTTCTCTCTAATCAGTAAATATTCTTCCAGGAGTAACCGACTGCGTTTTACGGCTGTCTTAAAAGGACGGGTCTCTGATGCGGGATTAGCCTCAGCGAGACCTGATGCCATTGCTGTTTTATAGAGATCTGAAAGCAGGGTGCGATATTGGTTTGCCATCGCATACTTTCCCCCTGAGGCCTTAAGCTCAAGGAAACTATAAATTTCTCGAATGCCGATATTTTTTACAGGGATACCAGCAAAGTGTCCGGCCACTTTTTCCAGTCGATGGTTATGGCGCTTCATTGTGTTTAGCTTGAGTTTCCGACGGCTAATTTCTTCCCTGAAATTAGCAACCAGCTCATCAAACAGAATGGCGCTTTTACCACTAATTCTATCCAGCAAACACTCTTGGTGGACTGGCATCATTTCCATGTTTGCGGCAACTGCCTCGTTTACTGCAACTCTCTTGTTTCGTCCAAGACCAAACTCTCTCCCGGTTCGTGGATCTCTGTAGCTGTAATACCCGCTTCGTTCATAGAGATTTGGGGGGAGATCATTTGTTTTGTGACTTCTTCTCCGGGCGGCCATACTGAATTCTCTCTCTAAGGCTTGGTTTCGAAATGTTGCGAATCGGTGCAAAATACCGTTCATTTAAGTTGATCTTCACAGCATGATCTTCAACAAGGTATTCTCTCCCATCCATGTGAGGAGGTGGCTGAATTCGGCCAGACCTGACCCAACGTCTTACCTGCTCCATACTCCGCGGGCGGGGCTGTCTGCTGTTCCATTCTTTAAGCGTAATAAGGGCCATGTTTACCTCATGGCGGCTGCAAATGTACCAATTACAGCCGGATGAAATTGATTATCAAAAATCAGTCGTCGATAAGGACGTCCAGCCAGAGAACAAAAACGATGAGCACCACGGTCACCACAAAGGCGAGGGCACAGAGAATCTTTAAAAGAATCATAGCTAGCTAATCTCCTTAGTCTTGCACCGCTTTTTCCTGCGCTTTTGCCTGGGTTTGATGCTCGGTGGCACTTTCTGCGGCCGGGCAGGGGGTAGCTCAAAATGTTTATCACTGATTCGGCGGCGGCTGTTCATTGACCAGACTATCCAGCCCGACCAGTCACGACCGTCATCAGCATGGTGCAGGGCACTCAGTAACTCCGTATCACCCTCGGTCAGATTTGATATCACTGCGTGGCCTCCTGAAATTCCTGCTTTCGAACCTCGTAGAAAGATTTTGCCTCTGCCTGTTCGGTCGGGTTATCCCGTAGAGACTTAAATGCTTCCGCGAAAGCCACTTTCAGTTGCTCATATGATTTGGCCGTCTCCGCAGCACGCAGGAAGTGAGCCAGGTCCACCCCGGCTTTTGTCCGGCCCTCATTCAGCCAGGCAATGAGACGCTCGCCGACTGATGCATCGATAACCGTGTAGTCAGCGTTAGGGAAAAGTCCCGTGCGGTCTTTTGAGGCGATAGCAACGTGCGTTTCATGGTTGATATCCAGAACGGTAGTAAATTCGTATTCGACGCCATCACGCTGTTCTGACTTAAGCCCGAGTTTTTGCACCTTCCTTGAGCCCTCCATTTGCGTGGTTTCGGTCTTGCTTCGCATGGTGGCAATGACGTGCAGGCTGCTGCGCAGGATGGCATCGAGAAACTTGCGATGGCGCGGGGTAATCTCAGACCAGGCGGCGTGGGAGTTACCCTTAAATTTTGCTTTTGAAATAACATCCAGCTCCTCAAGGCAGCCGCCGACGCCGTTCCATTCGTGAGACATACTGTCAATAATGACGATGTCATAGCCTGCACTCTCAGCAGTCTCTATAGCCGCGATAAAGCGCTCAGGGGTGAAGGGGGGCTCCAGCTCCAGTACGTCAAAATCAAATTCGTTTGAGTAAAGGGATGCACTCCCTTTCTCTGTGTCGATAAAGGCAACAGAGCCCCCCATGCTTTTTGCAATAGTTAATGCGCTGTAAGTTTTGCCTGAACCGCTCGGGCCTGTGAGTGCCAACCGCAGTCTGGCTTTTTTTCGCATGGCCTTTTCAAATTTCATATTTTTTATCCTTTAAGCCAGTGACGGGCGGTGTGTTTAATGTTGTCGTCCATATCGGTAGTCAGTATCCAGGACAGGTAGCCGCTGTCGATACGGGCAATCTCTTCATAGGTCTTCCCGGCGTATTTACCCTTGCGCATGGTTCGCAGCAGGATGGGCTGGTTGCTGATTTCCAGCATTTCTTCTACAGACCATCCAGATTCTGTGTAGATGCGTGAGAACAACGCAGCGGTGACGTAGCAGTCATACAGCGCGCGGTGGGCGTGCAGGTGTTCCGGCACCCGGGGGTTGAGTCCGAGGGCGTAGCGCAGATACTGGTTGGCGTGAGACTCAAGGTCAGGCCACATGCGCGCAGCCAGTTTCCATGTGCACAGCCACTGCCCGCCCATATCCGGAAGCACGCCGCAGTCGAACTGCGCATTATGCGCAACAAAGAGTTGCACGGTCTGATAGCGACCCACCACAGCACCAACAGAAGGTTTATCTGCAACCATTTCTTCAGTGATGTGATGAATGGCCATCGCACCAAACCCGATAGGACGGTCAGGCTTAACGTAGTCACTCATTGGGTTCACCGGCAGACCTCCGTCGATCACATCAACGGACGCTATCTCAACAATGCCGCCTTCGAAACCACAGGTCTCAGTATCAATAATTCGAAATATGGTCATACATTCCTGCCTTTATAGCCTGCCGCTCGGTTTTAAAATCAGCGTTCGCTTCCTGCTGCGAGAGTTCACTGGTCATTACTGTTAATTCATCACCGGACTCGCCGCCGGATAACCCGGCAGGCAAGAGGTTTTCATCAAAAAAGGAATCCAACGGCATAAATCATTACCACCTGAATTGAGACATATTCGCTGGTGTTTTATGTTTCGCTGGCTTTCTGAGTCTTGCTTTTAATTTATTAATGTCTTCTTTTCGTTTCCTTTTTAAAATGCACGTTGCGCAGTAGTAATCCTGTCTCTGGTACGGATATATATCTGATTTCTGTAATTTCATTTTCGCCCTGTCATGCCTGTGGCCGCAGCCCCGGCAACTACAAATAACATTATCCATTCTTAATTTCCTGGATTTAGAGTAAGTTAATCTCTGCCGGTGAAGGCATAAATAAAAATAACTCTGTTTAATCGTCTGAAGCGGTTACAGCCCCTGAATGCAAAATGCCATCAACGGGATAACATCCGGCATTTAAATAACGTTCCTCATAGATGATATGACTGCATTCAGCTTTCGTTTCGTAAACACCTTCAATTAAATCTGTGCAGTCAGTGCTGCCCGAACAAATGGTTAAAACGAGAGCGAATAACGGGGTCATTAGACACTACCTCATAAATGATTCTGGCTTTTTCGTTTTCAACTTCATTAAGCATTGTCATGTCGCCGAGGAATTCTCCGACGAATTTTTTGACCTGCACGGCGTTGATACGGTTGATGACGTCCTGCATATTAACCATGGCGACGGACCGCCCTGAGGTTATCTTCCTTGTTTTTTAAATTTTGGTATGCCTCATTATACTCAGTCATGGCCTTAGCGAGTCTGTCGGCGTAATGGCGGTCAAATGGACACGCGATGATTTCACATTCACTGCATTCAATAACAGGGCAGAATGAAATAACATTAATAACGGCAATTGAAATATTAACAGTCATAATTTCCTCCATATATTAAACAAACTTTGTCGGTGTGGTGTCGGGTGCCTCCCGATAAATAAATCCAGTTAACAAATTTATTCGCCACTAGCCTTTGAACCAACAGGGACCGACAGGTTTTTAACTGAGGCGCGTGCGCATAGCCGCATTCACCACACCACAAAGTTCGCTTTAAAAAGGGTGGTATCAGCCAAAGGAAGAAAAACTAATACCACCAAAACCACACACAGCAATATGTTGTGGCGGGGTTACCACTCAGGCGTATGGTCAACCTGGTAACCCGGTGTCCTCAACTCAGGTGAAGGAAGGGCACCTGGCCATACTTACCGCCGCACCGTTCTGCGGATTACCACAACCGGAAGCGCATTCCACCATCTGGTTTAACGACAAAGCTCAAATGAGACGAACCGGAATGCGCTTTCGTGTTGTGTCCCGGTCTCTTCCCGGGCGTCACACTGAATCGCCACGATAGTGAATCGCTCTATGGAGGGGGAGTAACCCTCTTGCTTGCACATTCCGGCTACCCGGTTTGGTAAGGGATACCTGTAAAGAACCCATCCGGACCGCTAACGCCACATGTGCCATATGGCGGGCCTTTTTTGCACCTGGCTCCCGGTGTTAGCCTCGTGGTCCGAATAACTACGAGGTAATTTTCATGGCTAATTTTATTGTTCGCGTTGAACTTCATGGCGCAACAAGTGATGACTACACCAAACTTCATGCCGACATGGAGCTGGCGGGATTTAAAAGAACAATTATTAGCTCCAATCGAACAACCCTTCAGTTACCAACAGCAGAGTATGTTATTAGCTCTTTTGCTGATGGTGAGTCTATTCGTGATGCCGCTTACAATGTCGCTATTGGGGTGTGTCGTGACTCACGCACAATGAATCAGAATGGCAAGAGCCAGAACCCGTCAGTAATTGCAGCAGAGTTTTTAAATCTTTCGTGGCGGAATCTGGACGAGGTTCGATAGCATCTACAAGGCAACGTTCAATGTAGGCAAGCGAAACTTTTATGTGCCCACCCTGACTATCCAGAGATGATTCCAGCAGCGAGATCAGATCAGCGTGATAAAGGTGCATAAATGAATTATTCACATCCTGAGCCAGTTTTGATGCTGGCTCTTTATCCGTGCGGCGATCGTTATCCCTGATTTTGTCGGCCAGTAGTTGAGCTGCAATTATCTGCACTTCAGTCGGTAAACTCTGGAATTCCATACTCTTCTCCGTTAGTTCATTCTTAATTGCTGTATTCATTTCCAGCGCTTCGGAGTGGGCTGCAGCAAGCATGTCACGGCGAATCTGAGCAGTAGGGGCAGTATTCCACTTGTGGTACATGTCCATGGTTTTGCCGTCGTCAATTTCCGCGTTGAGCTCCAGAGCCTCTGCGTGACAGGCCTCAATTGCTGATTCTTCACCATGTTTAAACATCAGTTTCCCCGCCGCAGCTATCCGATCTTCAAACAGATTCATTTCCAGCGCTTCGGCATGGCGCAGTTCTACAGAAACAGTCTGCTCAATTGGTGTCATTTGATTCCATACTTCACGGGCAGCGTCGCCAGGTGCGTAAACGTATAAGGTATTACGGGCATCGTATTCTTCCAGCGCTTCCGCGTGGATCGCTTCCATATCAACAGCTGAGCAATCGCTGTTAACCACTACTTCCATCATTGGCTCGCCATCGGTATCGACGATCTGTTTGATTGCGTGTGTCATCCTGGCTTCTCCTGTTTTTCCCCTTATCGCCGGGGAGGCGGAACGTTTGACCTGTTGCACCGATGTGCTTTGATGGGATTGATTGTTGCTTAAAGAGATACTCTCGTCAACCTTTTGGATACATATGGGAATAAAAAAACCGCCATATAGGCGGTATGTTTGTGTTTTATTTAGGATTATTTTTTTGTTTCTGACTTCAAAACCATGGATGTGTAGAAATTCTTCAGTTCTTCATACCTCATTTGGAAGGCTGCAAGCATATTCCGACGTTCAATAGGCGGCATTTTTCGAAATACATCTATCAATGCATGCTCATCTTCGGAGAGATCACCGACTCTTTCATCCTTTCCAATTAATATCCAAGTCAACGAGCTGTTCGTGGCATCCGCTATCTTACTGGCGCATTCTACAGGTATTGTGCCGCGGGCAAACCACCGGTTAACCGCAGAGCGGCTTACTCCAGCTATTCTCCCCAGATCTGCCTGAGTTAAGCGCTTTTCAAACATGATAGCGTTCAGGCGTCCGGCTAGGTCGTTATCTTTCAGGTTTTCTTCGTTCATGTGCTGATTGTACGCCTAAGGGCAACATTTTCAAATTCACCAAGGTTGACATGCGTTGCGTTATGGGACACGATTGTAGATGTTAAATCAACAAGGTGAACAAAATGACAGCATTAAACAAAGCTATACACTTGGCGGGTGGTCAGGCCGCGTTAGGCAGAATCGTTGGAGTTGGCAGGTCGTCTGTAAATAAGTGGGTCAAGCTATACCAGGGGCGTGTTCCTGATGAGCACATAATCCCGATCTACCTCGCAACTGGTGTAACACCTCATGAACTGCGCCCAGATAGACACCCTACCCGGTTCGACAACAACGATGCCATCATGGAAGCACTGGCAAAAGCGCAGAAAGACGGAACCAGCAAAGAAGCGGCTGCGCTCTACAACATTGGACTCAACCCAAGGGACGGTGTTGCTGTAAACCTGCCCAAAGTTTATGAAAAAGCAGCGCAGTTAATCGAGAGCAATAAAGGGACAGGGTTGTCGCAGGCTATTCTGGACTCTCAGGGGTACGGTGCGCTGGGAGTTGATCTCCACACAGCAAACCAGGCTGATGCGAATAAAGATAAGCTAACTTCCTATGGTCAACAGTTTCAGGATACCTCGCAAGCTCTCGATATATCGAATAAAAGCCAAAGCAGTTATCAGGATGCGACAACGACGTTCATGAATAATATGGACCTTGTTTCTAACGCCCTTACTTCCAAACTTGCCAGCCTGAATGGGCCTCTGGGGGATTTGTCAACGACAATCGCTAAGGGATTGAAAGCCTTTATCGATGGCCCTAATGGTACCGCCGTCTTCGACATGATACGCGATGGGCTGACGGACCTCTCTAACTGGCTCAGCGGACCAAACTTTAAAAGCGATATGCATGATTTCGCTGATGACGTTAAAGCTGTTGTAAGTGCTCTGGGCGGTTTCGTCCGTTTCGCTGCCGATCATCCGTGGTTATTTGGCGCAGGGCTATTAGCGATGACTGGTGGGGGAGGGGTAGCGGCCAGTGCCGCCTATGCTGGCGGTAAATTCGCTGCAGGTATGTTGCTTCGAAACCCCTGGACTTTAGGTTTTGTGCCGAATAACGACACGCCGACCACCAGTGAAGAGATGAAGGGGATTCATAATTTTGACGAGAAAAAATGGAAAGAAGTCGCTGACTGGCAGAAACAACACCCGGGCGAAACATGGCCGGGAAACAGTGAGGTTGTCCAGCATGCTCAGGCCGCCAGAGGGCTCCGTAACAACAACCCAGGAAATCTGAAGTTTGCAGGTCAGCGCGGGGCCACGCTTGAAGATGGACCTAATGCCACTCATGCGAAATTCAACTCTATGGGGGATGGGCTGTACGCTCTTGAGCATCAACTCGAGATTTATTTAGGTCGAGGCAGAAATACGATTGACTCCATTTTCGATGTTTATTCGAAAAAGAATCATGAAGCCTATAAAACGCACGTATCAAAAATCATGGGAATTAAGCCGTCTACTGTCATTACATCGGAGAATAAGGAGCAGATGGTGAAGCTGATGCGCGGTATTATTTCCATGGAAAACGGTGGCCAGGCTAACCAGATTAGCGATCAGCAACTGGCGGCAGCCTGGAGCGGCAACCACCAAAAAGACGCGCGTATTCAACTGCAGGTTGGTCTTGAGCAGACACCGGGTTCAGATGTAGGGCTGACCGTGAAAAGTCAGGGTGTTCGCCTGCCATCTAACATACCTATGTTTGTCATTCCAGGGTGATTTTTCATGAATGTAATTCGGTCTTCTTTCAGACTCGCGTTTGAGATTTCCCCGATCCTCTTAACCGGAGGGATTGCCTCTAACGTACCAGGGGGCGTGCTGCCAATAGCGGTTTTCACGGAGGGATTGAGTATTGCTAATGGTTTGCTGCTCGGTAACGGGGTATCAGTGGATCAGATGTCGACGCGCTTTACCCCCTCGGCAGGCACCACTCTGATTATGCAGGATGTTTCACAGTATCCCTTCCTGAATCAGGCGACAGCGGCGAACGCAGTGGTGCAAAAGCCAAACCGCGTGGTCATGCAGATGACGCGGCCCGCCAATACTAAAGACGGCGGATATATAAACAGGGGCGTATCTATAACAGCGCTGAAAGCTGCGCTGGACAATCACAATAAGGCCGGAGGAACGTATATCGTCATGACCCCGGCATTCGTCTATACCGATTGTTTGCTGACTTCGTTTACTGATATTGCGGGATTTTCTGAGCAGAACAAGCAGGTGCAGTATTCCTGGTCGCTGGAGTTCATCCAGCCATTGCTCTACGCCTCTCAACTTGATTCCGTCATGAATGGTCTGCTCAACGCTATAACGGACGGCTCAAAGGCGGCTAAAAGCCTGAGCTGGTCCGGTATGTGGCAGGCGGTTAAACAGGAGTTTATCCCTTGAATATAATCCCATTTGACCCGACCAGCGATACGCCATTGACCTTTTCTGCCACTGTCGGTGGTACGGCAGTTTATGGCACCGTGCTATTCAACATCTATGCACAACGCTTTTATCTTCGTCTCACCGGGGGAAGCAATCAGACGCTTGTTTATGTTCCTATGGTGGATTCTCCGGACGACTTCGACATCAATCTCGCTTTACCTCTGGCACCGGGAAAATTGGTTTACCGGGCCAGTACCAGCAACATAGAGGCCAGCTAATGCGTTACTACAAAATTAACATTACAGACAAAAACGGAAAAACTATTGAGGATGGGCATGGGAATAAATTTTTATTCGACAGCTCGAAAAATCCTGCGGGGGCATTGCATGTTGTCTTCGATCTCCCCGTATTCTCCGAGGATGTGAATATCGGTGGCGGGTCGGTGGTAATTTATGGGCTACCCCTTTCCATGCTCAATCAGAGCGTAAATCTCTGGCTTGCAAACATCACTATTGAGGCTGGGTTTATGCGGGGCCTACCGCTGGCTACAGCGCAACCCAGACCTGGCGTGATCATCAAAGGGCAAATTTGGAGCCCTTACGGAAACTGGGAGGGGGTAAACCAAACGTTAAACCTCGTCGTAAATCCCTCATCTTCCCTTGATGAAAATGGCAAAGAGATCGCTATCAATTTTTCGGGAAGAAAAGGTGAAAAGCTAGCGGATGTGCTGGAGCGGTGCCTGAAGGAGGCGTTTCCACAAAAGACGATTGATATTGATATTCATCAGAATTTGGTGTTGTCGGAAGATATGCCAGCTGTCCCTTACAACAAGCTGAGCAATCTGGCTCAAACAATACGTAACAACACGCAGAGAATGCTGAATAAACCCGGTTATAACGGTGTGTATATAGTTACTCAGAATGGCGGCATTCGTGTTTTTGACAACGACGCAAGCGGTACGCTGCTGGAGTTAAAGGCGCAGGATCTCATCGGGCAACCGACATGGACAGGATTTAACCTAGTATCAGTCAAGACCCCGCTTCGTAGTGATATTCAGGTTGGGGACCGAATTAAACTGCCTCTTACTATTACTTCCGGACCCGGGGCTCTATTGGCTCGGAGTTCACAACAATCCCACACCGCCCAGCGTTCGCAGGTCAACTTCAGTGGTTATTATCAGGTGATGAGCATGCGCCACATAGGTGAGTACCATACCCCTACTGGCATTGCATGGGTTACCACCTTCGAGGTGAGCCCTATTAACGAAGGGGCTTAAACATGAGCAATGCACAAAAAAGCGCACTGATTCAGTCGTTAGCCAACTTTCAGGCCAACGCCATCGATGACAATGAACAGCTTGCAGGTAAGGCGCTGCCGTGTCACGTAGTGAGTGTTGATGGGGCTATCGTTACCGTTCAGTTTGATATTCTACCGTCAGTGGCGACACTGCCTCAGATTACGATCCCAGTCTTCGGTTTTGAGTATGTTCGCTACCCGATTCAGGTTGGTGATAAAGGAATGACCATTCCGGCAAGCGTGTCACTACGTGGCGTTTCTGGACTTGGCACAGGTATGGCAGATATGTCCCGTCCGCCGTCGCTGACGGCGCTATTTTTTATGCCTGTCGCTAATGTTGGTTGGGCATCGGTTGATCCTGAAGTACTGACCATGTACGGTCCGGGTGGCGTCTTGGCGAGAACAACCGATGGTAGCGCCAGCGTGGCTGTCGAACCAGAGGTAGTTACCGTCAAAGCAAAGACCATCCGACTGGAGGCAGGGGAGATCATACTTGCTGGCGCAATAAGTCAGGAAGCTACGGAAGGCAGTAGTACAGAAGCATCTCTGATTGGGCCGCTTACTGTACAGAAAGATGCGATCATTAACGGCATCAGTTCCAGTGGTCATAATCACGATATAGAGGGCGTCCAGTCCGGCGGCAGCACCAAAACTTCTACAAAACCGAATGCGGGGTAATTATGCGAACATGGGGCCGGGTCGTTGATGCGAACAAAAATAAACAATGGGTGATGGTGGAGCCAGATTCCAGCGGTGACTTCTCCTACGGCTGGCTGACAACGTTGATCCAGACTCTGAAGCTCGCCCTGGGTGAGTCACCGTTCTTCGCGCAGTACGGAATACCTTCGCAGCAAAGTATCGTGCAACAGGTGTACCCGGACTACTACGTGAACATGGTTCAGCAGCAGTTCGCCGGGTATTTTGCATCGCTGACGATCTCGCGCGTAAGTGGGGCGACCAACCCCACTTACAGCATCAACGTGGTATTTTTCAATGGGGTTAGCTACCGAATGGCGGTCGCTACTTAAGCAAAATCAGCTGCTCTATGGTCATTCGCTTAATGGCGTCACGGCTGATCACCAGCCATCCATTTTGCTCCATCCACCATCGGTACGTGTCCAGAGTCGATAAAACTGTACCCTCCGGTGCCTGTTCTGTGTGTATTACGTTTCCGGACTCGTCGAAGTGCACAACAACAGTGCGCGGGCCACCGTGGATTATCTCGCTAGTTGCGGGAGGTGCTGATGCACCCACTTCGCGATCTAGGATATCTAACACCCAGCGGCGAAACTCTTTGGCTACCGGCGTGCGGGCGAACATAGCGATAAGGTGGGCACCGCGGAGGGAGAAAACTCGGACTTTCAGGCGGCGTTTACTTCCATTGATACCATTGGTCATCGATTCGATGACCAATGACATGGTGGGGGTGAATTCTTCTTCGTTTTCGTTAAATAAATTTGTGAGGGATTTTGCACACTTATAGCCAAGGGCTGAGGCAAGTTGCTTAGCTGATAACCAGATCTGATCGTTGTGGTTGATAACGTTGAAGTTAATTTCGTTGAAAGCAAGTTGAGTTGCCATATGTGGTGTCCTATCAGATTGTTCATTAGACCCCGTGTTCAATGGGGTGGTCAGGTACTTGAACACCGCTGATAGACGGCCTGCATCCTTAACCTTGCGGCTGTTGTTCGGTATGCACGCTACCCGACCATAAATCATAAAATCTGGACATAAAAAAACCGCAAAACTATCGGGCGCGGTAACCGCTATCAGGAGGTGTGTTCAGCACCGTCCCTTGATCATACCCGATTGGCTGGCGTTGTAAAGAGATTGAGGAGGCAATCAGGTATGAGAGCACATCAGTTGCTAACAAATACAGAGTCAGTGTAACTGCCTGTGTGGGTGCTTAATACCTCGTTCGTTTTGCGAGAGCGAATATCAACCTTCATCCCAAGAAATGGGTTTTCTTCAGACATGCTTAATACGAAATTAAAGTTTTCTTTTAGCATGAAATTGGCGCTTTCCTTATTATCTACGAAATAATTTCCCGGGCCAACCCCCTTACTCCCTAAAGCATCCAAATAAATATCACAAGATTCTGGAGTATATAAGGCCAATGTTTTTTTATTGTAACAATATGCTTTTGCAATGTAAGGGTATTCGGTTACCGATGCTGACTTAAATTCTTTTATTGAGAATGATTTATTTTCTTGTCTTTTTTCATCTATTTTATCTTGTTCTTGTTTATCCTTCTGAACAATAAGTTGTCTTTGCTGTTCAAATTCCGCTCTGGTGTAAAGATTGAATTCTGGATGTGCTGTATTGTTGCCCCTTAAAAATAATACGCGTGACGTTTTTGTACCATCATTGTAATGCACACTAACGGAGCATGCGGAACTATTGTTTTTTGAATAAAGAGTGCCATTGTTATTTGTTATTATATTGGTGATTGTCTTATCTGAACTTTTGTTCAGGAAGTTAATTATCTCCTCATCCTTTATTGTTGAATCATTCCCTCTACTATCGTGGACACTCAGGCAGCTACCAAGTTGCTCTGAATCTGAGTCAACATATGAAACACACCCGGAAATAATCAACGCAATCATAGGAATTATTTGTTTAATCATAAAAAACCTTTAGAGGATATATGTCAGACCTACCCATAATCATGACCCCGGCGGGAGCACAGCCCACGCCACCCGCAACATTGTATGAAACCCTGATAACCAACGTCGCCGCAAAAGTGCCCGGTTACACCGCCAATCTGCCGGCTGGTCTTATCACCGATCTCGCCAGTACAGCAACGGGAGCGCTGGCGCTGATAGACCAGGCCCGTGTCGATTTGATTAATTCTGTTACGCCGTATGGCGCCAATGAATTGCTCCTGATGGAGCTGGGGGCCATGTACGGCATTCAGCCAGGGCAGGGGACGAATACCTCAGTATCTGTGGTGTTCAGCGGGTCTCCGGGTTTTGTTGTTCCGCGCGGGTTCACTGTATCGGATGGCAACTTTCAGTATTCGGTGCAGGCCAACACCGTTATTCCGGCCGGTGGTCAGACGCCTCCGGTTTACTGCCTTGCCATTTCGCCGGGGACATGGGCGGTTCCGGCGGGATCAGTGACGCAAATCATCACCTCCGTACCTGCAAACCAGCCTTTGACGTGTACCAACCCGACTGCAGGTCTGCCAGGAGCCGATAAACAGGACGTTGCCTCGTACCGGGCGCAGGTGATGCAGTCCGGGATGTTTGCCGTGCAGGGGACGCCGGACTGCGTAATTGCCGCGCTGAAGAAAGTGGACGGCACCCAGGACAATCTAATACGGTACCGGCAGGTTCAGTCGAATGAATGGGTCGTTGTTGTTGGGGGCGGTGACCCGTATGAGGTGGCCTATGCGATCTACCAGTCGGTGCCGGATATTTCCCGTCTGACCGCTGACGTGGTTAACCCTTCAGGCGCTGCTGTTGATAAGCGCACTGTACAGATTACGGTTTACCCCGACACGTACGAAATCTTCTATGTGGCACCAGAATCCCAGAGCGTCCAGCTGCTGATCGAGTGGAACACTGTTTCCCTGTCGTATGTGGACCCTGCAGGTGTGCAGAAGGCTGTGGCCCAGCCCCTCGCTGACTACACCAACGCGATCCCCGTCGGCGTACCGATAAACATTCTGGAGATCCGCGACATTTTTCTGCGCTCCGTCGCGCCGCTGGTGCCTTCGTCGATGGTGTCGATGATTGACGTTAAGGTAGCTATCAACGGAGCGGTGGTGCCGCCTGAGGTTGATACCAGCCTGGTATACGGCGACACCTACAAATACTTCTCAACTTCTGCCGCTCAGATTCAGGTGAAAAAACATGGTGACTCCAGTTCTTAATATCCTGCCGGCATATCCGTTCGTTCAGTACCGGGACGACGAAGATGTGGTGGCCTTTTTTGACGCGTACAACGAGCTGGCACAGCAGTACCTCGACTCCCTGAACAACCTTAATCTTCCCTGCTGGACGTCGCCCGCGATTACCGGCCTGCTGCTGGACTGGGTAGCGAAGGGGATTTATGGCGAGGAGCGGCCTGTTGTCATGGTGTCGAAGGAGGCGGTAGCTAAGGGGGCTTACGATTCCATCGAGTATAACGCGTTGCCATACGCCAGACTGAAGCGCTACGTCCCCGGCGTGACGGAGTATCTGCCGGATGATTACTTCAGGCGGATATTAACCTGGAATTTTTTTAAAGGTGACGGGTTCCACTTCTCCATTGACTGGCTGAAACGACGGGTAGCGCGGTTTATTCATGGTGTCGGGGGGATTGATCCACCTGTTCAGCACACCTTTGATGTCGGCGTGACCGTCAATAACGGCACCTTCAGCATCGTCATTCCCGAATATGGCAATGGTGTCGGTAATTTTCTCAAGGTAGCGATACAGCAGGGGCTTGTTAAATTGCCTTTTATTTACGAATTTACAGCAACGGTGGCAGAGCAATGATTACTGGCTTTGGAAATAATATCGTTTCTGCGCTTGCAGCAGAAATAACAGCGTCACAAAAGACCATCCCGGTGATGCCGGGGACGGGCGTGAAGTTTGCCGCGCTTCTGACGCAGGATAATGTTAACCCCTCCACTGAACTGGATATGTTCGCAAAAATCACCCTGACTGATTCCGGGGCGACTGAGTTTGAAATTTGTCATCTGCTTTCGGTCAGCGGTGACGTGCTGTCGGTCGCCAGGGGTCAGGAAGGGACACCCGCAAAAGGGTGGATGTTGAATGACGTTGTGGCAAATTTTGCCACCCGCGGCTCTGAGAACCAGTTTGTGCAGATTGATCACCTGCAGAGTGGTTTCTATTGCGCTGGTATTGCCGGAGGGTCGGCAAATGCACTGACGCTGAGCCTGCCGTCTGCATTCTTTATCAACGGTGCCACGGACTGGATGCTCAGAACGCCAGTCATTGTCTATCCGACTCAGGGCAACACCGGGGCCAGCACGCTGCAGCTCGTTATGGGCGGCAGGGTGCTTGGTACCTTCCCGCTATACAAAGGTGACAAGGCCCAGCTGGTTGCCGGAGACATTATTAAAGATGTCGCCCTGGTCTGCATGCTGGACAAGAGCCAGACATTTTTCAGCGTGATGAATCCGGGTGCAATTTATGCCGGGCTGGGCACTGCAGCTTTCAAAGATATCGTCACCTCCATGACCGATACGACA
>NZ_JBDKEE010000227.1:0-204 GCF_051130085.1 Enterobacter sp. PTB | reverse complement strand
GGGCGTCACGACAGTGAGCGTGCACGGCTGGCTCCGGAGATGGACAGCCTGCTGGTCTCGCTGGTTAACCTCGATCCTGCCCGGGCCATGGTGCTCTGCAGTTGACCCCTTTTTTTGACAGGCTATCAGGAAGACAGGAATGGATGATGTAACCCTGCGTTATTACGAGGCCGAGATGCGCTATCTGCGTGAGGCCGGAAAAGA
>NZ_JBDKEE010000226.1:0-204 GCF_051130085.1 Enterobacter sp. PTB | reverse complement strand
CTCAGGAGGGGAGTATGCGTTGTTGTTTCAGGTGGCGGAGCAGCACTTTGCCTTCGGGCATAAACTCGGTGCCAAAGCGCACCAGCCCGCCGTCGTGCAGCTCTGCCTCGATGGCGTAGCGCAGCTCACCGGGCTGGGTCTGCTCCAGTATCACCACGTTAATGTCCTGAATACGCGGCTCGTATTTCAGCAGCGTGGTCGCCA
>NZ_JBDKEE010000225.1:0-204 GCF_051130085.1 Enterobacter sp. PTB | reverse complement strand
GGGGCTGTCGGTGCCTCTCCCGTCTGAAGCTACGGGTTAGTGTATCCAGCTCAGCTACCATACGTCGGGCATGTGGGTAAAGGATCCTTGCATCCTGCGTCACATCGACACCGCGTGGCTGACGCAGAAATAACGGTGTCCCGAGATCATCTTCAAGCATTTTAATGGTGGCTGACAAGGCGGGCTGAGTGAGGCAAAGCCGAC
>NZ_JBDKEE010000224.1:0-207 GCF_051130085.1 Enterobacter sp. PTB | reverse complement strand
CGGAAGGTCAGAGGCACGGCGATAACCTGGAACGACTGGTGGAGGTCAAGTTTCCTGGCGATAAACTGACTGCGAGGCAATATAACGATTACATGCAGATTGTTGGCAGAGATCGTAGACGTATGACGATACTGGAGATCCACGACTGCCGCTCACAGGAGCAGCAGTGGAGCGATCAGGTGGTCAACGTGACGATGAAGGCCTGGA
>NZ_JBDKEE010000223.1:0-209 GCF_051130085.1 Enterobacter sp. PTB | reverse complement strand
CGGGATCGTTTTATTTAAAACAGTGTAAGTCCACCAGAGTGGGAGCTGACGAAAGACTCCCGGAAATCATTGCATCAACAACGCACAAGACTGGCTTCCCGATATATAGCGGTGTATTACGCTCAGTGCAAACCTGCCCTGAGCAATAATGGCCCTCATCACACAGACTACGGTATCGTTCATCATCCCGTATTGCTCATTCTCCTCGC
>NZ_JBDKEE010000222.1:0-212 GCF_051130085.1 Enterobacter sp. PTB | reverse complement strand
GGAGTTATTCTTGTTGCGGTCATTCGCCGTCGCTGCAAGTGTATCACTAAGGGTCGTCGTTGCGATGACGCTGGGGGCTTGGCGTTGGTGTCTCCAATGCCCATCAATCACCTTTGGGTCGATTTGTTTCGAAAGTATCACAATTCAGTCCTTGGATGAGTGTGCATTGTGGTTACTGATACTTAGTAGTATAACCGCGTCTGTTGTATTAC
>NZ_JBDKEE010000221.1:0-213 GCF_051130085.1 Enterobacter sp. PTB | reverse complement strand
AGCAGGGAGACCTGGTCGGCGTTGCCATGGTCACCGCCGCTGCTCATGGTCCATGTGGAAGAGGTGTTCAGTCCCCAGTTATCCGCAAAGGCATGATTATCCCCCAGGCGGAAGCCGTGCAGGGTACCGGCACGGTCACTGTGCTGCTGGGCGTAACCCAGAGACACAATATCACTGCCATCCATTGCGGCCATTGCCGGATGTACGGCGCTG
>NZ_JBDKEE010000220.1:0-215 GCF_051130085.1 Enterobacter sp. PTB | reverse complement strand
CCCCGACATGCGCACCCTGATGCAGGACTATGTGTCCGGCCTCAACCGTCCCACGAAACATGTGGACATTTGCCTCGACCCGAAAGCCGCCCAGGCGTGGAAACAGGCCGACGAAGAGCTATCAGCCGCCCAGGCGGAAGCCGACGACACCGACAATGGGTCTGGAGGCACCATCGGGCAGGCGGCAGCGGTGAAGAAACGCCTCAACGCCGCCG
>NZ_JBDKEE010000219.1:0-216 GCF_051130085.1 Enterobacter sp. PTB | reverse complement strand
ACACCGCCTGCCTGATGCTCAGGGGCCTCAAGTCCCGCTACGCCGAACACCACGGCGTGCATATCAGCGACGAGGCGGTTCGCGCTGCCGTGACGCTCTCGCGTCGCTATCTCACAGGACGCCAGCTGCCGGACAAGGCGGTGGACCTGCTGGATACCGCTGCCGCCCGCGTGCGCATGAGTCTGGATACGGTCCCGGAAGCCCTCACCCGGCTGG
>NZ_JBDKEE010000218.1:0-217 GCF_051130085.1 Enterobacter sp. PTB | reverse complement strand
ATATTACCGATGCCATAATGCAGGATGGATTGTTATT
Organism: Enterobacter sp. PTB; assembly: GCF_051130085.1. NCBI lineage: Bacteria > Pseudomonadati > Pseudomonadota > Gammaproteobacteria > Enterobacterales > Enterobacteriaceae > Enterobacter > Enterobacter sp. PTB. The sequence goes on along the minus strand of NZ_JBDKEE010000218.1, from coordinate 180 downwards.
GTCCTCATCGGTGAAAAAATTCTCGCTATACGTATGCGCCAGTTCCCGAAGCTTTTCCGCTGTAACAGCGGCATGGAATACATCATCTGAAATATCATTGCCGCTTCCCGTTTTTTTTGGGGGGATATTCCTTGCTAATTCCTCAATATAAGCGCAAGTCATTTCGCGGGTTTTATCGAA
>NZ_JBDKEE010000021.1:0-80974 GCF_051130085.1 Enterobacter sp. PTB | reverse complement strand
CCGTTGTTCCGTGTCAGTGGAGGCGCATTATAGGGAGTTATTCTGAAGTGACAAGCACAAAATACAAAAAACTTTTCGTTCGCTCACTTTTCAAACTTCACGCCTATTTAAGCCGCGAATCGCCTGATAAATGTGCGATCTCCCGCGCAAAACTGGCGACCTGCGACCAGTCGGTATAAACCACCTCTTTGCGCGTATCGGTTTCGCCGCCGGTCATCTTCATAATGAGGCGAATCATAAAGCGGTCATACCAGCGATAGCGCGGATAACGCAGCGCGCCGGCAAAGACGGCGCTGATGTCCGGCTGCCACGGAGAGCTCAACAGAAACTTGCGCGTATAGCTGTTGGTCTGCGGCGTACGTTTCTCAGGTTTACGCGCCACCAGATTGACCGAGTAAAAAGCCCCGGGCAGTTTATTGAGCACTGCCGTATGCTTTTTCACAAAACGATCCAGCGCCGGATGGAAATGCCCGTAACGAATAGACGCGCCAATAACCACACGGTCGTAATCCTGCCAGGCTATCTGCTCCGTGCGGTTCAGGTTCACCACATCAGAGTAAATCCCCAGCTCTTTTAATTCTGAAGCCAGATATGAGGCAATCTCACGCGTTTGCCCATCCCGCGTAGAGAAAAGAATAAGTGTTTTCACCGACGACTCCTTACTCGCGCCAGAATGTTGGGGTGAACAGCACCAGCAGCGTAAAGACCTCCAGACGACCAAACAGCATGTTGGCGATGAGGATCCATTTCGCGACCGGGTTCATACTGGCAAAGTTATCCGCCACAACCCCCAGGCCAGGCCCGAGGTTATTCAACGTTGCTACGACGGAAGCAAAGGCAGAGAAATCATCCACCCCCGTCGCGATAATCGCCAGCATACTGACGATGAAGACCAGCGCATAGGCCGAGAAGAACCCCCACACCGCTTCAAGAATACGTTCCGGCAGGGCACGGTTACCCAGTTTGATGCTGTAAACCGCGTTCGGGTGGACCAGACGTTTAAGTTCACGGTTCCCCTGCTTAAACAACAGCAGAATACGGATCACCTTCAGGCCACCGCCCGTCGACCCCGCACACCCCCCGATGAACGCAGAACACAGCAGCAGTACCGGCAGGAACAGCGGCCAGCGCGCAATACTGTCCGTTGTAAAACCGGCGGTGGTTGCCATCGACACCACCTGGAAGAACGCCTGATTTAACGTGGTCAACGCGGAGTTATAGACATCGTGGAACCACAACACCACGGTACAGATGATGACCAGCGTAAGCTGGACACCAATGAACATACGAAACTCCGGGTCACGCCAGTACACCTTCAGGCTACGCCCGCTGAGTAAGGAGAAGTGCAGACCGTAGTTACAGCCGGAAATCAGCAGGAAGATGGCAATGATCGTGTTAATGGTGGGGCTGTCGAAGTAACCCACGCTGGCATCGTGGGTCGAGAACCCGCCGATGGCGATCGTCGCAAAGCTGTGCCCGATAGCGTCGAATGCAGGCATCCCGGCAAACCATAATGCTAACGCACAGGCGACCGTCAGTAAGACATAGATAAGCCACAGGGTTTTCGCCGTCTCGGCTATGCGCGGGCGCATCTTGTTATCTTTCAGTGGGCCCGGCATTTCCGCACGGTAGAGCTGCATCCCCCCGACGCCGAGAATAGGCAGGATGGCCACTGCCAGGACGATGATCCCCATCCCCCCGAACCATTGCAGCATCTGGCGATAAAAGAGAATGGCGTGCGGTAAGGAATCCAGCCCGACTAGCGTGGTCGCCCCGGTCGTCGTTAAACCCGAGAACGATTCAAAAAACGCATCCGTGACGGTCAGATTAGGCTGTTCAGAGAAGATAAAGGGTAGCGCACCCACGCTTCCCAGCACTGTCCAGAACAGAACAACAATCAGAAACCCTTCGCGAGATTTCAGCTCACCCTTTTGACGACGGTTTGGCCACCACAGCAGAGAGCCAATCGCCAGCGCGACAAAGAAGGTCTGGGTAAATGCCCGCCCCGCGCCGTCCCGGTAGATAAGCGCTACCAGTCCTGGGAGAATCATCGTCCCGGAAAAAAGTATGACCAGCAGTCCAACGATTCGGGTAATGGCACGAAAATGCATCTCTGCCGCTTCCTTTGGTATTCAAAAAAGTGAGGTGGGGATTATTCTTCAATCGGCAGCAATTGCAACGAACCGCGACTAAAATCCGCCAGCTTTGCTGAAAAAGCAGCCAGTTCCGCCTGCGGAAGCGCCACGCGCAGTTGCACCATTGCCTGATAGTCACTATGCGCGATGACGCCGTTAAACTGCTTTAGCAATGCCTCAATGCCGGATAACTGACCGTAATCGCACAGTAAAGTATATTCGGTGAGCGGCGTTTTGCGGGTGGTAATCAGCATATTCAGTGCCTGCTGAACCCCACCGCCATACGCTTTAACCAGTCCACCCGTGCCTAATAAAATACCGCCGTAGTAGCGAACGACCACGGCGGTGATTTCACCCACGCCGCTGCCCATCAACTGGGAGAGCATGGGTTTACCGGCTGTGCCTGCCGGTTCACCGTCATCGGAAAACCCCAGCTGTTGTGAATCGTTCGGCGGCCCTGCCACCCATGCCACGCAATGGTGACGTGCGTCAGGGTGCTGCGCGCGAACGGACTCAACAAACGCTTTTGCCGCCTCAACGCCGTCGGTATGTGCCAGCAGCGTAATGAATCGACTCTTCTTAATTTCCTCAACAAAGGTGACCGGTTCAGCCGGTATCAGCCAGCTATCCATCAGGCCAGCTTCAGGTCTCGCGTCATATTCTCAATACCGTTTTCGTGGATCACCACGTTGTCTTCGATACGAATACCGCCAAACGGTTTCAGCGCTTCAATTTTGTCCCAGTTGAAGTGCTTGCTGAACGGGCCTTCACGCCATGGCGCTAACAGCGATTCGATAAAGTAGATACCCGGCTCGATGGTCAGCACCATACGCGGCTCAAGAATACGCGTGCAGCGCAGGTAAGGATATTTAGACGGCGCGGCCAGGTGCGTACCGGTATCGTCCTGCATAAAACCGGCAACATCATGAACCTGCAGACCCAGCGGGTGACCAATACCGTGCGGCATGAACGGTCCGGTCAGATCGTTTTCCACCATCGCCTCTTCGCTCATGTCTTTCACGATCTGGTGCTTACGCAGCAGTTTAGCGATGCGCTGATGGAACTGGATGTGGTAATCCACATAGCTGGTTCCCGCTTTCATGGTGCCAATAAGCGCCAGTTGCTCATCGTTAACGTCTTTAATCAGTTGTGCAAAATCGGTATCCGCATTTGCCGCCCAGGTGCGGGTCAGGTCGGCCGCATAGCCGTTGTACTCTGCCCCAGCGTCCAACAGGAAGCTGCGCATCTCGGATGGCACCTGGTGATCGAGCCTGGTGTAGTGCAGAACGGACGCATGCTCATTCAGCGCGACGATGTTGCTGTAAGGGACATCAGTGTCACGGTGGCCGGTGGCGGTCAGATACGCCTGGTTAATATCGAACTCGCTCATGCCAGACTGGAACGCTTCATGCGCAGCACGGTGACCGTTTACCGCCGTTTTTTGCGCTTCACGCATGCAGTAAAGTTCGTAGTCGGTCTTATAAGCGCGATAGTAGTGCAGATAATCCAGAACCCCTTTCGGATTGAGTTTATCCGCCGGAATATCCAGACCGAGCGCACGCTCAGGAACCGGGCCAATATAAGCAATGTTGCCGCGCCCGGCTGGCAGGAGGCTGCCAATGCCATCGGCTTTTGGTAAAGCGATAACGTCCACTTCTTCCGTCCAGAAGCTGGTCGGCAGCGGCTCAACGTTGTGCCAGTAATCGACAGGCAAATAGAACCACAGTTTCGGCTTGTTCACCCCGTCCACCAGCAACCAGCAATTTGGGACCTGCGTGACCGGCACCCAGGCTTTGAACTGCGGGTTGACCTTAAACGGATACGCATGGTCATCCAGGAAGGTGTTAATCAGCTCTCCGGAGTGGATTAACAGCGCATCCAGCTTAAAGCGCGCCAGTACATCACGGGTACGTTCCTGTAGGGTAACGATATGATTTTTATAAAGCGAAGCCAGTGAGTCCATCTTTCTTCCTTTCATTTTTCTGAGCTCAAGTCATCGCATCTTAGCACACCTGACTCCGACTGCGTGATTTCCACCGACCGTGATCAATGCAGCAATTTCTTAATGAGAAATTTGCATTTTATTAACATAAATCCCACACTCCGTCTCATCTGGTATGACCAGATCCACTTGCTGGATTCAGGAGACTGACATGCTCTACAAAGGCGACACCCTGTACCTCAACTGGCTGGAAGATGGCATTGCCGAACTGGTGTTCGATGCCCCCGGCTCAGTCAACAAGCTTGATACCGCGACGGTGGCCAGTCTTGGCCAGGCGCTGGATGTGCTTGAAAAACAATCTGAATTAAAAGGGCTGCTGCTGCGCTCAAACAAAGCGGCTTTTATTGTCGGTGCAGATATCACCGAATTCCTTTCACTGTTCCAGGTCCCGGAAGAACAGCTGAGCCAGTGGCTGCACTTTGCCAACAGCGTCTTTAATCGTCTGGAAGATCTGCCTGTTCCGACAGTCTCCGCCGTTAACGGCTACGCGCTGGGCGGCGGCTGCGAGTGCGTGCTGGCAACCGACTATCGTCTGGCCACGCCAGACCTGCGCATCGGCCTGCCGGAAACAAAGCTGGGCATCATGCCAGGCTTTGGCGGTTCCGTACGTATGCCACGCATGCTGGGTGCCGATAGCGCCCTGGAGATCATCGCCGCCGGTAAAGATGTCGGGGCGGAACAGGCGCAGAAAATAGGCCTGGTGGACGGTGTGGTTAAACCAGAAAAACTGATTGAAGGCTCCCTCGCCATTCTGCACCAGGCCATTAATGGTGACCTCGACTGGAAAGCCAAACGTCAGCCGAAGCTGGAACCGTTGAAACTCAGCAAAATTGAAGCCGCCATGAGCTTCACCATCGCCAAAGGGATGGTGATGCAGACGGCAGGCAAACACTACCCCGCGCCCATTACCGCCGTTAAAACGATTGAAGCCGCGGCCCGCTTTGGCCGTGATGAAGCGCTGAAACTGGAAAACCAAAGCTTTGTTCCGCTGGCGCACACTAATGAAGCTCGCGCACTGGTGGGCATCTTCCTGAACGATCAATTCGTGAAAGGTAAGGCGAAACAGCTGACCAAAAATGTTGAGACGCCAAAACAGGCGGCGGTACTCGGTGCAGGCATTATGGGCGGCGGCATCGCTTATCAGTCGGCCTGGAAAGGCGTGCCTGTGGTGATGAAAGACATCAGCGAGAAATCCCTGACGCTGGGCATGACCGAAGCGGCCAAGCTGCTGAATAAACAGCTGGAACGCGGCAAAATTGACGGTCTGAAACTCTCAGGGGTGATCTCGACAATCCACCCGACCCTGGACTATAGCGGTTTCGACCGTGTGGATGTGGTCGTTGAAGCGGTCGTTGAGAACCCGAAAGTCAAAAAAGCGGTGCTGGCGGAAACCGAAGAGAAGGTTCGTCCTGATACCGTACTGGCCTCAAACACCTCCACCATCCCGATTAGCGAACTGGCAGGCGTTCTGAAGCGCCCGGAAAACTTCTGCGGTATGCACTTCTTTAACCCGGTGCACCGTATGCCGCTTGTCGAAGTGATCCGTGGGGAAAAAACCTCTGACGAAACGATCGCCAAAGTCGTGGCATGGGCCAGCAAAATGGGCAAAACCCCAATCGTGGTCAACGACTGTCCGGGCTTCTTCGTCAACCGCGTGCTGTTCCCGTACTTTGCCGGTTTCAGCCAGCTCCTGCGCGACGGTGCGGATTTCCGCAAAGTCGACAAAGTGATGGAAAAACAGTTCGGCTGGCCGATGGGTCCGGCGTATCTACTGGATGTGGTCGGCATTGACACCGCACACCACGCCCAGGCGGTGATGGCGGCAGGCTTCCCGCAGCGCATGCAGAAAGATTATCGCGACGCGATTGACGCCCTGTTTGACGCCAGCCGCTTTGGTCAGAAAAACGGCCTGGGCTTCTGGCGTTATAAAGAAGACAGCAAAGGCAAACCGAAGAAAGAAGAAGACGCGGCGGTGGATGGCCTGCTGGCCGACGTCAGCCAGCCGAAACGTGACTTCACCGACGATGAAATCATCGCCCGAATGATGATTCCAATGATCAACGAAGTGGTGCGTTGCCTGGAAGAAGGCATTATCGCCAGCCCGGCAGAAGCGGATATGGCACTGGTGTACGGCCTCGGCTTCCCTCCGTTCCACGGCGGCGCGTTCCGCTGGCTGGATACGCTCGGCAGCGCCCGTTATCTCGATATGGCTCAGCAGTACCAGCACCTCGGCCCGCTGTATGACGTGCCGGAAGGTCTGCGTAACAAAGCGCGCCATAACGAACCCTATTACCCAGCAGTTGAGCCAGCCCGTCCGGTTGGCGAGCTGAAAACGGCTTAAGGAGTCACAATGGAAAAGGTTGTCATTGTTGATGCGATTCGCACCCCGATGGGCCGTTCAAAAGGCGGTGCATTCCGTAATGTGCGCGCGGAAGACCTCTCCGCACACCTGATGCGTAGCCTGCTGGCGCGTAACCCGGCACTGGATCCCGCTGCGCTCGACGATATTTACTGGGGCTGTGTACAGCAAACCCTCGAACAGGGCTTTAACATCGCCCGTAACGCTTCGCTGCTGGCGGAGATCCCGCATTCAGTTCCGGCGGTGACCGTTAACCGTCTGTGTGGTTCGTCAATGCAGGCGCTGCACGACGCGGCACGCATGATCATGACCGGTGATGCGCAGGCCTGTCTGGTCGGCGGCGTGGAGCACATGGGCCACGTGCCGATGAGCCACGGGGTTGATTTCCACCCGGGTATGAGCCGTAACGTGGCGAAAGCGGCGGGAATGATGGGCCTGACCGCTGAGATGCTTTCCCGCCTCCACGGCATCAGCCGCGAAATGCAGGATACCTTTGCCGCGCGCTCCCACGCACGCGCCTGGGCCGCAACGCAGTCCGGCGCATTTAAGCATGAGATCATCCCAACCGGTGGTCACGATGCTGACGGCGTTTTGAAGCAGTTCAGCTACGATGAAGTGATTCGCCCGGAAACCACTGTAGAAACCCTTTCTACGCTGCGCCCGGCGTTTGACCCGGTCACCGGTACGGTAACAGCAGGCACCTCATCGGCCCTATCTGACGGGGCCGCCGCGATGCTGGTGATGAGTGAAAGCCGAGCCCGCGAGTTAGGCCTGACGCCTCGTGCCCGGGTGCGTTCGATGGCGGTGGTGGGTTGCGATCCGTCCATTATGGGTTACGGTCCGGTGCCGGCCTCGAAGCTGGCGCTGAAAAAAGCAGGCTTAACCACCAGTGATATCGATCTGTTTGAGATGAACGAAGCCTTTGCCGCGCAGATCCTGCCGTGCATCAAAGATCTGGGCCTGATGGATCAGATAGACGACAAGATTAACCTCAATGGCGGCGCGATCGCCCTCGGTCACCCGCTGGGTTGTTCCGGGGCACGCATCAGCACCACGCTGATTAACCTGATGGAACGCAAAGACGCTCAGTTTGGTCTGGCGACGATGTGTATCGGGCTGGGTCAGGGTATCGCGACGGTATTTGAGCGAGTGTAAATCTTCGAGGGGTTCTTACAGCCAGTGTCGCCAGAACACGGCGGCACGCGAGCGGAGCCCGATGCGCTTACGGAAGTAAGTGATTCGGATGAGCACGCGCAGCCAACGCAGTTATGGCGCCAGTGGCGAAGAGATAAAGTTTAGTTGCCGTTCTTCCCGCCTGTCAGGGGCGGGTTTTTTATTTAAATGAACGCGAACGCATCGCCGAAGAGACGGTCTTCACGCGCGTCACGTTCGTTGCAGAACAGGTCACGGGCAATTTTCGCCATCTCAAAACGGCCAGCAATATAGATATCATGTCCCGCCAGCGTGCCGTGATCCTGCAGCACCGCCGTCAGCACCGTACCGCTGCGCCCACGCCAGCCCTCTTCAGGCTGCTCCACCACCGGCTCAATGCGCAGGTGTGGATGATTGACGCTTAATGCTTCCAGTTCAGACAGGTCGTAGAGATGTTTCTCTTCGCGGCCGCCCCAGTAGATGGTGATATCGCGATCCGGGTTACGCGCCAGGGCCGTCAGCAGGATAGAGCGCACGTAAGAGAAACCTGTTCCCCCCGCAATCAGGATCAGCGGACGGTCTTCATCTTCACGCAGCCAGGCATCACCGTGAGGAATATCCACCACGATTTCACGTTCTTTCAGAATGCGGTCCATGACGGCCATCGCATACAGGTTAAGCTCAGACGCACCAATATGAAGCTCAATAAATTCCTGCTCTGCTGGCGTAGAAGCCATAGAGAAGGGACGCTTATCACGCTCATCCATCACGACCATCAAGTACTGACCGGCGCGGAAAGAGAATGCCGCTTCAGGTACTAAACGGACGCGATATACGGTGTCGGTGATAGCATCTACCGAGGTCACTTTACAGCTTAAGGTTGTCATTCGCTCTCTCTGTCGTGAAGTCTATAGGGCTTAACGGCCTGTTTCAGGTTTACCGTTATTCATTATGGCCAGTTCATCCCAGATCGCGTCAATGCGCGCGGTCACGGCAGGATCTTTTTTGATCGGTCGACCCCATTCACGCTCGGTTTCGCCGGGCCATTTGTTTGTGGCATCCAGTCCCATTTTTGAGCCAAGGCCGGAGACCGGCGAGGCAAAATCCAGATAATCTATCGGCGTGTTTTCGACTAACACCGTATCGCGCGCCGGATCCATTCGCGTAGTAATGGCCCAGATAACGTCATTCCAGTCGCGGGCGTTAACATCATCATCGCAGACAATAACAAATTTGGTATACATAAACTGGCGCAGGAAAGACCATACGCCCATCATCACGCGTTTAGCGTGACCAGGATATTGCTTCTTCATCGTCACCACCGCCAGGCGATACGAACACCCTTCCGGCGGCAGGTAAAAATCAACAATTTCCGGGAACTGCTTTTGCAGGATCGGCACAAACACTTCGTTCAGTGCCACTCCCAGTACCGCCGGTTCATCCGGTGGACGTCCGGTATAGGTGGAGTGGTAAATCGCATCTTCACGCTGGGTGATGTGCGTGACGGTAAACACCGGGAAGTTATCAACTTCGTTGTAATAGCCGGTGTGGTCACCGTATGGCCCTTCCGGTGCCATTTCGCCCTGCTCAAGGTAACCTTCCAGAACGATCTCCGCGCTGGCAGGAACTTCAAGGTCATTAGAAATACACTTCACGACTTCGGTTTTGGTTCCGCGCAGCAGGCCTGCAAAGGCATATTCGGACAGCGTATCCGGCACTGGCGTTACCGCCCCCAGAATCGTGGCCGGATCGGCGCCTAACGCAACGGAAACCGGGAAACGCTCGCCCGGGTGTTCAGCACACCACTCCTGGAAATCCAGGGCGCCGCCACGATGTGACAACCAGCGCATGATGAGCTTATTCTTGCCAATCAGCTGCTGGCGGTAAATACCCAGATTTTGTCGCTCTTTGTGCGGGCCACGTGTGACGGTGAGCCCCCAGGTAATAAGCGGCGCAGCATCTTCAGGCCAGCATTGCATGACAGGAATTTTTGTCAGATCCACCGCATCGCCTTCCAGCACTTTCTGCTGACACGGTGCGCCGCGCAGACGTTTGGTTGGCATGTTTAGCACCTGCTTAAACTGCGGCAGTTTATCGAACAGATCGCGGAAACCTTTCGGTGGCTCTGGCTCTTTCAGAAACGCCAGCAGTTTACCCACTTCGCGCAGCGCCGTGACGTCCTCCTGTCCCATCCCCAACGCCACACGGCGCGGTGTGCCAAACAGATTGCACAGCACCGGCATCGAATACCCTTTTGGGTTTTCAAACAATAAAGCGGGGCCACCGGCACGCAGGGTGCGGTCAGCAATTTCTGTCATTTCCAGATAAGGATCAACAGGAAGTGTAATGCGTTTGAGTTCGCCCTGCTTTTCCAGCAGCGTCAGGAAGTCGCGGAGATCGTGGTATTTCATGCAGTTAGTCATGGCCTCTCTGTAAGCGCTTCATTATACGGCGTAAGCCTGCTTGATGCTGTAATTTTGTTAAATTAGCGTGAACTTATGCATTCTGTTCCCTTTTCCCCCATTATAATCAACTTAGCGATCCCGCCAGGGTTTTGATATGCTTGCGCCCCGAACTAAGGGAAAGAGTGATTATGCAGGCCTGGTATTTACTGTATTGCAAACGCGGGCAACTTCAGCGCGCGCAGGAACATCTTGAACGTCAGTCTGTAAATTGCCTGACACCCGTGATCACGCTTGAAAAAATGCAGCGCGGGAAGCGCACGACCGTCAGTGAGCCATTATTCCCGAACTATCTGTTCGTTGAGTTCGACCCGGAAGTGATTCACACCACGACCATCAGCGCCACACGCGGTGTCAGCCACTTTGTGCGTTTTGGCGCTCACCCGGCCACGGTCCCGTCAACGGTGATTCATCAGCTTTCGGTGTACCAGCAACCTGAAGGCATCACCGATCCGGAAACACCCTACGCAGGCGACAGCGTCGTCATCACTGAAGGGGCTTTCGAGGGCTTACAGGCGATTTTCGCCGAGCCTGACGGTGAAGCACGTTCCATGCTGCTGCTCAACCTGCTGAATAAGCAGGTATTGCAGAGCGTGAAAAACACCGACTTCCGCAAAGTTTAAACGTCTATCCCGAACAGGCGACGCACGTTGTCATCCGTCTGTGCGCACAGCCAGTGCGGGTCTTCTCCGCGCCAGCGCGCTACGCTCTCAAGAATATGCCCCAGATAGGCCGGTTCGTTACGTCGAGAAGCCGGTTTGGGTTGCATATCTCGCGGCAGCAGATAAGGTGCGTCGGTTTCAACAAGCAAGCGGTCCGCCGGGATCACCGGCAACAGCTCGCGAAGCTCAAGCCCGCGACGTTCATCGCAAACCCAGCCGGTAATGCCCAGATATAACCCGCGTTCCAGACAATCCAGCGCCTCCTGCCGTGAACCGGTAAAGCAGTGCAGTACCGCACCGGGCAGTTTATCGATCCAGGGTTCCAGTAAGGCGAGGAAGCGCTCATGCGCGTCACGGCAGTGCATAAACACAGGCATTCCAAGCTCCGCCGCCAGGGCGAGCTGGGCGGTGAAGGCGTTTTCCTGTTCGGCTGGTGTGGAAAAGTTACGGTTGAAATCGAGACCACATTCGCCAATGGCCACGACTTCAGGGGTTTTCGCCAGCCTGTGTATGATTTCAGCGCTCTGCGGCGTCCACTGGCTGCTGTCATGAGGATGCACACCAGCGGTTGACCAGCAGCGATCATAGCGTTGAGCAAGCTGTTGCGCCTGCTCGCTTTCATGCAGGTTGGTTCCCGTCAGGAGCAGCCCTTTCACCCCGGCGGCAAAAGCACGCGCGACGACTTCATCGCAGTCTTTCGCAAACTGCGAGCTGGTCAGGTTGAGTCCGATATCAAACATGCGATTCCCCATAGCACAACCGCCCTGACGGGCGGCTGGTTTTACTCTTCAGTGGTCTTTTCCGACGTATCGTCTTCGTCATCCGACCGACGCCCTTTTCCCACGTAGAAACGCGAGAAGAATACGCCGACTTCAAACAGACAATACATCGGTATTGCCAGCAGCGTTTGTGAGAAGACGTCAGGTGGTGTGAGCAGCATGCCAACCACAAACGCGCCGACCAGGATATACGGGCGCTTCTTACGCAGGTCATCAGGGGTCGTCACTCCTACCCAGCAAAGCAGCACAATGGCTACCGGCACTTCGAATGCCACACCGAACGCCATAAACAGCGCCATCACAAAGCTGAGGTAGCTGGCGATATCCGTCGACACCTGAACCCCTTCCGGCGCGGTATGCGTCAGGAAGCCAAAGGCCAGCGGGAAGACAACAAAGTAGGCGAACGCCATGCCGATATAGAACAGCAGCGAGCTGGATACCAGCAGCGGGATCACCAGCTTGCGTTCATGCTTGTACAGCGCTGGCGCCACAAACGCCCACACCTGATAAAGAATGACCGGCGCAGAGGCAATCAGCGATACCCAGAAGGTGAGCTTAATAGGGGTAAAGAACGGTGATGCAACGTCGGTTGCGATCATCGTTGCCCCCAGCGGCATCTGCTTGATCAGCGGCGCAGAGACAACCTGGTAGATATCATTGGCGAAATAGACCAGGCATAAGAAAATGAGGAAAACCGCGATAATGCAGTTTAACAGGCGCTTACGCAGCTCTATGAGGTGCGTAATCAGCGGTTGGGTATCATCTACTGCCATGTTTACGCTTTATCACTCGACGAGGGGGATGATTCGGAAACAGGCGCGGCAGGCTTAACGTCAGCCGCTTTTACCATCGGTGCTTCCGGCTGCGCCTGTTTTTTCGGTTCAGATTCCTGCGGCGTTTGTTCAGGCGCGGTAGCCTGATGCTCCGCGCTGGCAGGCGTAACGCCCTCGCGCTGCGCTTCGCTGTCCTTCACCACCGGGTTGTGGATGGTGTTGGCTTCATCGCTCGCCTTTTCAGGATCGTTGACGCTGTAGGAGCGCTTCATGGATTCTGCCGCTTCACGCAGTTCATCCATTGAGGCTTTCAGTTCAGGCGTCAGGTTATCCATGCTCGCCTTTTCCACCTTTTTCAGGCTTTCCTGAAACTCCTGCAGCTTAAGTTCCTGCGCCAGCTCATTTTGTACGGTCGAAGCCAGCGATCTCAGCGCGCGTACCCAGCCCACAACGGTTTTCACCGCCACCGGCAGACGCTGGGGTCCTAACACTATCAGGCCAATCACAAAGACCAGCAGCAGCTCACTAAAACCAATGTCGAACACGAATTACACCTGCTCTTTATCGTGGCGTTTAGCGTCTTCTTTTTTCGCCTCTTCCTGCTTGTCGGAGATGGATTTAGCAGTAAAGTCAGCATCCTGGCTGGTTTTATCCTGCTTGCTCTCATCATCGCTCATCGCTTTCTTGAAGCCTTTGATAGACGCGCCCAGATCGGAGCCGATAGAACCGAGCTTTTTCGTGCCAAACAGCAGCACGACGATGACGGCAATGATCAACAATTGCCAGATACTGATACCACCCATACATGTACCTCAGGGATAGATGATTAATGAGTCAGGTCGCATTATACGTAGGCGACCCGTCGATAGCGATGCAAAATCAGCGCGTTTTTCTCCAGCCGGCGAGCCAGGCCACAACACCGCCAGCCATCAGCCAGGCGGGCATCATCTGCCAGTCAGGGCGAGTAATCAGCAACAGCGTACCACTCAGCAGCAGCGTTGCTCCAATGCCAAAGAGATAGCGCGACTGCCCCTGTCGAACACGGCTGGACTGAAGCTCGCGGGCGATTTTATCCATGCTGTGCTGAAGGTTCTTGCTCTGACGCAAACTGTCGTAAATCAGTTCCGGAATATCAGGCATTTTTTCTATCCAGAACGGGCCTTTCTCTTTAATAGAGCGCACCAGCGCCGGAATGCCCACCTGATCCTTAATCCAGGATTCAAGGAAAGGTTTCGCAGTCTTCCATAAGTCTAACTGAGGATAGAGCTGTCGACCTACACCTTCAACGTAAAGTAATGTTTTCTGAAGTAAAACTAACTGTGGCTGCACTTCCATGTTGAAGCGGCGTGCCGTGTTAAACAGGTTCAGCAATACGTGTCCGAAGGAAATTTCTGCCAGCGGCTTTTCAAAAATCGGCTCGCAGACGGTACGGATAGCAAACTCAAACTCTTCGACGTTGGTGTCCGGCGGAACCCAGCCAGAATCAACGTGCAGCTCGGCCACCTTGCGGTAATCACGGTTAAAGAAGGCGATGAAGTTCTCAGCGAGATAGCGCTTATCTTCTTTGTTCAGCGAGCCCACAATACCGCAGTCAATACCGATATATTTCGGGTCTTCCGGGTGCTCATAACTGACGAAGATATTCCCCGGGTGCATGTCCGCGTGGAAAAAGCTGTCGCGGAATACCTGGGTAAAGAAGACCTGTACGCCACGCTCGGCCAGCAGCTTCATGTTGGTTCCCTGCTTTTCCAGGGCTGCCACATCCGAGACCGGAATACCGTAAATCCGCTCCATTACCATCATGTTCTGGCTGCAGTAGTCCGAATACACTTCCGGCACATAGAGCATCGGGCTGTTTTCAAAGTTCCGGCGCAGCTGGATGGCATTTGCCGATTCACGCAGCAGGTTTAATTCATCAATCAGCGTTTTTTCATACTCCCGCACAACTTCCATTGGGCGCAGACGGCGTCCGTCGGGGAGCAGGCGCGGAACCCAGCGTGCAAGCCGATAGATAAGCTTCATGTCCGCTCGGATTACCGGCAGGATGTCCGGGCGGATCACTTTGATAACCACCTCTTTGCCGTTCTCTTTCAGACGTGCTGTATGCACCTGGGCAATAGAGGCTGAAGCAAGAGGTTCTATTTCGAAATCGTCAAACCAGGTCTCGACAGGAATATTGCCCATCGCCTCTTCGATCTGTTTTTTCGCTCTCACACCGTCAAACGGTGCAACGCGGTCCTGCAGCAGTGCCAGTTCATCGGCAATCTGCGGCGGGAAAAGATCGCGGCGAGTCGAGAGCATTTGCCCGAACTTAATCCATACCGGGCCCAGCTCCTGGAGCGCCAGGCGAAGACGTTCACCCAGCGGCTGATCTTTATGACGATTAGGCATCCAGAACAACATCCGCCGCCAGATACGAAGCAGCAGCGTGATACGCATTTTGGGGATAAGCTCGTCGAGCCCGTAACTCAAAAAGGTGTGGACGATAAAATAGAGGCGCCGAATTTCACCAGGCGTCATTTGCCCTCCAGTTTTTCCAGCCGTTTGGTTAAGGCATCCACCGCGCGTTCAACCGCCGCGGTCTCTTCCGCAAACCATGCAACTTCAAGCGCGCCAGGGGCCATACGCCACTCTTCAGTCAGCACTTCCGCCGCATAGCGTTGCTGCCGTTGCAGACTCTTGCGAAGGAAAGCCGTACCGCCATGAATGGCTTTACCGATCCCTTCGGCAGCAATGTCGCCAATGAAAGGCGCAAGCAGCTCTGCCGGGTCAAACTCGGCCAGATCGCTGAGCGCAACGAAATTCTGTACGACCTGAATGTCGCCTTCCACTTCCAGCTCACCGCTGCGGATAAGCGCCGTAAGCTGCTGACGGTCACGTAATTTTGGCAGCACACTCATGTGCGTAATCACGGAGCAGTCGGCTTCACCTTCCCACTCACCCAGAACGTCAAGCTGGCGTTCACTGAAAACCAGCACAAGCGGCGTCGAGAACTCTTTCAGAACAACACGCAGCACCTTGCCGTTAAGCCGCTGACGTGCGGCTTTTAGCGCCGGTGCGCGGTAAAGAAAGGCATTCAGGACATTCTCGATACCTGCGGTGACTAAGGGTTTAAAGGGCACGGGAAACCTCCACTCAGAACTTATAACCGCGATGCAGCGCGACGACACCTGCCGTCATGTTGAAATACTCAACGTTCTCGAATTCCGCATCCTGCATCATGGCCTTTAAAGTGTCCTGATCCGGGTGCATACGGATAGATTCCGCCAGGTACCGATAGCTTTCCGCGTCGTTTGCCACCAGCTCACCAATGCGCGGTAGCACATGGAATGAGTATGCGTCGTAAGCTTTGCTTAACGGCTCAAGAATCGGTTTGGAGAATTCGAGCACCAGCAGGCGTCCACCCGGCTTTAGCACGCGGTACATGGAGCGCAGCGCTTTTTCTTTATCGGTGACGTTACGCAGGCCGAAGGAGATAGTGATGCAGTCAAAGGTATTATCCGGGAAAGGCAGCGCTTCGGCGTTCGCCTGCACATACTCGACATTACCTACCACGCCGATGTTACGCAGCTTCTCACGTCCCATTTTGAGCATTGAGTCGTTAATATCTGCCAGAACAACGCGACCGGTTTCGCCCACCAGACGGGAGAATTTTGCTGTCAAATCGCCTGTACCGCCGGCTAAATCCAGTACCGTTTGTCCACGACGCACACCGCTACAGTCGATGGTGAAGCGCTTCCACAAGCGATGAATGCCGAACGACATCAAGTCATTCATCACATCGTACTTCGCCGCCACGGAATGAAATACGTGGGCCACCATATCAGCTTTCTGCGCTTTGGCGACAGTCTGAAAGCCAAAATGCGTCGTGTCTTGTGAATCGTCAACCATCTCAGAGCCTGCTTATCAGTAAAATGTTCGTGAAGTGTAACAGATTGGGCGCGTTTGCCCTACGTTTCAACCTTCGCGAAAGAAACGTGCCGGACGCTCGTCTGACGTTAAATCTGTCGCTAACGTATTGTCTTCACTGTTTGTCTTTTGTTCGCCAGCGCCTTCGCGCAGGCGAAACTCTTCATCCTGGGCGGTGGCCTGCTCAACTAATTCCGGATTAATCTCGCGCTTCACCTCCACACCCAGGGAACGAAACGCTTCGGCCTGCGCCAGTAAGTTGCCACGCCCGGAAGAGAGTTTTTTCATCGCCTGGCGATAGTTATCCTGGGCGCGGTCAAGGCTTTGCCCGACCGAGGACATATCATCCACAAAAAGACGCATTTTGTCGTAAAGCTTGCTGGCGCGATCGGCAATCTGCTGCGCATTGCGGCTCTGATGTTCATAGCGCCACAGGTTGGCAATGGTGCGCAATGCCACCAGCAGCGTGGTGGGGCTCACCAGCATAATGTTATTTTTTAGGGCTTCGGTAATCAGTTCAGGCTGTCTGTCGAGCGCCAGCAAGAACGCGGGTTCAACCGGAATAAACATCAGGACGTAATCCAGCGAGCGCAGGCCGGGTAACTGCTGGTAGTCTTTTCTGCCCAGCAGACGAATGTGGTTACGCACGGAGGCGATGTGCTCCTGCAGCGCCGACTCGCGGGTGTAGTCATCTTCCGCATTGAAATAGCGCTCATAAGCCACCAGCGTCATTTTGGCGTCTATCACCACATCTTTGCCCTGCGGCAGCCGCACAATCACATCAGGCTGCATACGCGAGCGGGCATCGTTCTCGATACTCACCTGCGTTTCGTATTCATACCCTTCCCGCAGGCCAGAGGCCTCCAGCACGCGGGTCAGCACCACTTCCCCCCAGTTGCCCTGGGTTTTGTTATCGCCCTTCAGCGCACGGGTCAGGTTGACCGCTTCCTGCGCCATTTGCGCATTCAGCTGCTGAAGATTGCGAATTTCATGCGCCAGCGTGTGCCGCTCGCGAGCCTCCTGGCCAAAGCTGTCCTGTACCTGACGACGAAAGCCGTCCAGCTGTTCACGCAGGGGCGTTAGCAGGCTATTCAGGCTTTGGCGGTTTTGTTCGTCTACGCGGCGGTTGCTGTGTTCAAAAATGCGGTTCGCGAGGTTCTCGAACTGCTCGCTGAGGCGTTGCTCGCTGTTCATCATCTGGCGGATTTTATCTTCCGCATGCAGCTGGGTGGATTCGAGGCGGGTAGTCACTTCGCGGAGATCGGCCTCCAGCGAGGTGTTGATATCGCGAAGATTGCGCAGCTCGTTGTTGAGCAGTTCGCATTCGTCACGCCAGTGTTCGCTCAGCGCAACCTGCTGTTTTGCCGCGCTTAAATCGGCGACTATCTCTTCTCGCTCGGCCAGCTGATCGGCCTTTTGTTGCGCGTGCTGGTAGCTGGAAATCAGCCAGCCTGCCCCCACGCCCACCAGCGCAATCACTGCATAAATCAGGATTGAGATATCCACAATGCCCCCTGCATCAACGTATTACCTGCACACAATAGAATTGTGCTGTATAAACGTCCAGTTTGAAAGGGTTTTCCTGCGAGGCGCTACGCAAAAAAAAGGCCGAACGGGTCGGCCTTTTTTCGTATAAGAAGGGATTAGATCAGGCGACGCGCTGCTTCAACCACGATTTTCACAGCATGACTTTCGGTCTGCTTCATGGTTTCCGCGTTCGGGATCTCCTGCTGGGTACGGTTGACAATAACGCCCGCCACCATACCGGCACGCAGACCCTGGCTTGCGCACATGGTCAGCAAGGTTGCAGATTCCATTTCGTAGTTCATTACGCCCATAGACTGCCACTCTTCCATAGAACCTTTGAAACGGCTTACCACGCGGCCGGAGAAGGTGTCATAACGCTCCTGGCCTGGGTAGAAGGTATCAGAAGAGGCGGTCACGCCTACGTGGGTGGTTGCGCCAACGGATTTCGCGGCTTCAACCAGTGCGGTGGTGCATTCGAAATCCGCCACCGCCGGGAATTCCATAGGGGCAAAGTGCAGACTCGCGCCGTCCAGACGCACGGAAGCGGTTGTCACCAGCACGTCGCCAACGTTGATATGCGGCTGAATGGCACCGGTAGTCCCGATGCGTAGGAAAGTACGAATGCCCAGCTGCGCCAGCTCTTCAACAGCAATTGAGGTGGACGGGCCACCGATACCGGTAGAACAGACGATCACCGCTTTGCCATCCAGCTCAGCGCGCCAGGTGGTGAATTCACGATGGGCAGCAAGCTTAACCGGCTTATCCATCAGCGCGGCGATCTTTTCCACACGCTCAGGATCGCCCGGGACGATAGCCAGCGTAGCCCCTTGTAAATCGTTTTTAGTGAGGCCGAGATGAAAAACATCAGACTTAGACATAGGTGACTCCTCTGTGGGTCGGTTAGTCAGAAGAAGTAAAAAGGTACTTTACAGAAGCAGTAAGCAGAATTACGTGACGCATCTCACCATGAATGAAAATGATTGCAGTAAATTTCCATGAAATAGTGATTCACATCACATTAACAAGTTATATCGTCAGGTGCTGCACAAAAGATAGACCGTTTCAGGCACTGTGAATTGTTAACCTGGTGACTATATTTACCTTTGCGCTAACTCATTGGTACGGAGAATGCCATGACTGAAAAAACCGGTTTTGCACCTGCAGCGGCCCCTCATGCATCAACCATCGTCTCAACACCTGAAGAGGCCATTACGGCAGGTGAGACCTCCATCCCCTCGCAGGGGGAGAATATGCCTGCTTACCACGCGCGGCCAAAATCGGCCGACGGCCCGCTGCCCATCGTGATTGTGGTTCAGGAAATTTTCGGCGTTCACGAACATATTCGCGACCTTTGCCGCCGTCTGGCGCTGGAAGGTTATCTGGCCGTTGCGCCAGAGCTCTATTTCCGTCAGGGCGATCCGAACGACTACAGCGATATACCGACGCTGTTCAGCAACCTGGTCAGCAAAGTGCCGGATGCACAGGTACTGGCCGATCTGGACCACGTGGCCAGTTGGGCTGCGCGCAATGGCGGCGACGCACATCGTCTGATGGTGACGGGTTTCTGCTGGGGAGGACGTATCAGCTGGCTGTATGCCGCACATAACCCGCAGCTTAAAGCCGCCGTTGCCTGGTACGGCAAACTGGTGGGGGAGAAAACGCTGAACTCGCCGAAGCATCCCGTTGATATCGCCACCGAGTTAAATGCCCCAGTCTTAGGGCTTTATGGCGGCCAGGACACCGGGATCCCGCTTGATACGGTAGAGACCATGCGCCATGCGCTCCGTGCAGCCAATGCAAAAGCTGAAATCATTGTTTATCCGGATGCCGGCCACGCCTTTAATGCCGACTATCGTCCGAGCTATCACGCGGAATCGGCTAAAGATGGCTGGCAGCGGATGCTGGCATGGTTCAGCCAGTACGGCGGGAAAAAAGCGTAAAACAAAAGCCCGGTCGCGGCTACGCCTTGCCGGGCTTCGGATTTATCAGGCCTGACGCAAATTCTGCGCCGCCCTGACCATATTCGCGAGTGCCGCGCGGGTCTCCGGCCAGCCGCGGGTTTTCAGTCCGCAGTCCGGGTTGACCCACAGGCGCTCAGCCGGGATCCGCTGGGCGGCTTTTTTCAGCAGGCTCTCAATCCACTCCACGCTCGGTACGTTCGGGGAGTGGATGTCGTAGACACCCGGCCCAATTTCGTTTGGATACTCGAACGCTTCGAAGGACTCCAGCAGTTCCATGTCTGAACGCGACGTTTCGATGGTGATCACGTCGGCATCCAGCGCGGCAATCGAATCCATAATGTCGTTAAATTCGCAGTAACACATGTGGGTGTGGATCTGCGTGTCGTCTTTCGCGACCGCGGCGTTGAGGCGGAAAGCCTCCACACCCCACTTCAGATAAGCATCCCAGTCACTGCGACGCAGCGGCAAACCTTCGCGTAGCGCCGGTTCATCAATCTGGATGATGCCGATACCCGCCGCTTCCAGATCGGCCACTTCATCACGCAGCGCCAGCGCAATCTGTTTGGCGATGGTTTCACGGGTCACATCTTCACGCGGGAAGGACCAGCAGAGGATCGTCACCGGGCCGGTCAGCATCCCTTTCACCGGTTTGTCGGTCAGGGACTGGGCGAATTTTGCCCACTCTACGGTAATCGCTTGCGGGCGGCTGACGTCACCAATCACCACCGGTGGCTTCACACAGCGGGAACCATAGCTCTGCACCCAGCCGTTCTGCGTAAAGACGAAACCGTCCAGATGTTCGCCGAAGTATTCCACCATGTCGTTACGCTCGGCTTCACCGTGTACCAGCACGTCCAGACCTAAACGTTCCTGCTCAACAATCGCCTGTCTGATGTGCTCAGCGATGCCGGTGCGGTAGTGATTCGCATCGAGGTTGCCTTTTTTGAAATCCAGACGCAGGCCACGGATCTCCGTCGTCTGCGGGAAGGAGCCGATGGTGGTGGTTGGCCACGCTGGCAGGTTGAAACGGGCACGCTGGGCTTCGGCACGCACTTCATAGGGGCTCTGACGCTGGCTGTCCTGCGCGGTAATGGCCGCCAGACGTTTTTCGACCGCCGGGTTGTGGACGCGCGCCGAATGACGACGCGCCTGAATGGGGGCGCTCCAGTCGGTAATGGCCGTGGTGTCACCGCTATTTAACGCATCACGCAGCAGCGCCAGCTCTTCACATTTTTGCAGCGCAAAGGCAAACCAGCTCTTCACCTCGGGATCCAGACGGGTTTCCACACTCAAATCGATTGGGCTGTGCAGCAGAGAGCAGGAGGAGGCCACCCACAGCTCACGTTTGCCGACGATATCTTTAATCTGTGCATATTTCTCGCTCAGATCGGCGCGCCAGACGTTACGGCCATTCACCAGTCCGGCCGAGAGTAGCCACTCTTCGGGCAGACGTTTGTGCAGTTCGGCCACGTCATCTTTGCCGTGGACCAGGTCAACATGAAGACCCTGAACCGGCAGCGCAGTAATAGTACTCAGGTTCGGCGTCACGCCTTCAAAATAGGTGGTCAGCAATAGCTTCACCTGACCAGTAAGGGCATCGTAAGCGGGTTTAAACGCTTTTAGCCACGCCTGCGGCAGCTCCAGCACCAGTGCAGGCTCATCGATTTGCACCCACTGAATTCCGCGTTTACCCAGTTCAATCAGCACCTGTTTGTAGACCGGCAGAATATCGTTCAGCAGGCTGAGACGGTCAAACTGCTCGCCTTTCACTTTACCCAGCCATAAATACGTTACCGGCCCCAGCAATACCGGTTTCACCTGGTGGCCCAGCGCCAGCGCTTCATCGACTTCGTCGAGCAACTGGGTCCAGCTCAGTTTGAACTGCTGGCCTTTCACAAATTCCGGCACCATATAGTGATAGTTGGTGTTGAACCACTTGGTCATTTCCGCCGCTGCCGCAGGCTCTCCTGTTGGCGCACGGCCACGGCCAATGCGGAACAGGGTGTCGATATCTACCGATCCATCTTTGTTCTGATGACGAGCCGGCACGTTGCCAAGCAGCAGGCTGGTGGTCAGAACATGGTCGTACCAGGCGAAATCGCCCACGGGCAGCAGGTCAATGCCCGCCTGCTTTTGCTGTTCCCAGTGGCGCGCACGCAGTTCGCGGCCCACTGCCAGCAATTCTTCACGGCCAGAGGTACCTGCCCAGTAACTTTCCTGCGCTTTTTTCAGCTCGCGGCGAAGGCCAACGCGAGGAAAACCGAGAGTGTGATTGCGAATTGTCATGGTGTGTCCCCTGTGAATTTTTCGTATTTAGCCATCCAGATGTTTACACATCCATAATTGGCAGTTACTGTATATTCCTCAAGCGCAAAATGTTCATGGCGAAGTGAAGGACTTTCATGATCGAGATTAAACACCTGAAAACGCTACAAGCGTTGCGAAATTGCGGTTCTCTCGCGGCGGCGGCAGCCACGCTGCACCAGACCCAGTCCGCCCTTTCTCACCAGTTCAGCGATCTGGAACAACGCCTCGGCTTTCGTCTTTTTGTGCGTAAGAGCCAGCCGCTACGCTTTACGCCTCAGGGCGAGATCCTGCTGCAGCTGGCTAATCAGGTGCTGCCGCAAATAGCCAGCGCGCTGCAGTCCTGTAACGAGCCGCAGCAAACCAGACTGCGTATCGCCATTGAGTGTCACAGCTGTATTCAATGGCTGACACCCGCGCTTGAGAACTTCCGCCAGAGGTGGCCGCAGGTGGAGATGGATTTCAAATCCGGCGTGACGTTCGACCCGCAGCCGTCGCTCCAGCAGGGCGAACTGGATCTGGTGATGACCTCAGACATTCTGCCCCGCAGCGGCCTGCACTATTCGCCAATGTTTGATTATGAGGTACGGCTGGTGCTGGCTCCGGATCATCCGCTGGCCAGTAAAACGCGTATCACCCCGGAAGATTTAGCCAGTGAAACGCTGCTGATTTACCCGGTACAGCGCAGTCGGCTGGATATCTGGCGTCATTTCCTGCAGCCGGCCGGCATTAGCCCGCAGCTCAAAAGCGTGGATAACACCCTGCTGTTAATTCAGATGGTTGCCGCCAGAATGGGCATCGCGGCGCTGCCACACTGGGTTGTGGAGAGTTTTGAACGCCAGGGTCTGGTTGTCACTAAAACCCTGGGCGAGGGACTATGGAGCCGGCTGTACGCCGCCGTGCGCGATGGCGAGCAGCGTCAGCCGATTACGGAAGCGTTTATTCGCTCTGCGCGGAACCACGCGTGCGATCATCTTCCGTTTGTGCGGAGCGCGGAGCGACCCAACGGCGATGGACCCACAGCGAAGCCAGAATCACTGCTCCCCCAATAAGGAAGCTCGGCCAGTGAGGCTGCTGCTGCCAGATGGCAAGGTTCACCAGCAGCCCTGCAGGCACATGCACGTTGTTCATGATCCCCAGCGTACCGGCGTCTACCTGCGTAGCGCCGTAGTTCCACATGAAGTACCCCAGCCCCGATGCCACCACGCCCAGCCAGACCAGAACGCCCCACTGCAGGCTTGTCGTCGGGAGCTTTTGCGGGTTGCCGAGCATAAACCATGCCGCCACCGCGACGATAGCTGCCCCCATATAGAACCAGGCGAACGCGTTATGCTGTGGCATCGGACGGGTTTCCATCAGGCGCTTGTACCCGACCATGCCGATGGCAAAGCTGAGGTTCGCCAGCTGCACGAACATCAGCCCGGTCCAGAAGTGGTCGCTCACTTTGTCGTAGCGAATAATCGCCGCCCCGATCACCGCCAGCGCCGCGCTCAACAGATATCCCCAGCGCAAACGTCGTTTGCTGAGCAGATCGTAAATCAGCGTGATATAGAGCGGCGTAAGCACGGTGAAAAGCAGAAATTCAGAGACAGACAGGTAGACGTAAGCCCGGAAGCTGAACAGGTACATGATGCCGAGCTGCATCGCCCCCACCAGCATGTACAGCAAAATGGTCTTCAGCGATTGCCCGCGTGTACGCAGGAAGGGCAGGAATACCAGCGCCGCCAGCCCCACGCGCATCAGCACCGAGAAGTAGCTGTCGACGTGCCCGGCGAGGTACTCGCCAATCAGGCTAAAAGAGAAGGCCCACAGGATAGTGGTAATAATGAGTAGCGCCACAATGCTTGTCTCTCAGAAAGAAGGACAGGCATTGTAGCGAACTCTTTAGTTGACAACTGAGCAATAAACAATCAAATGAAGATTATTCAAGGAACAGTTTGCGCAGGTATTTTGGTACCGCGTTGTCAGCGTTAGACCCAATCACTTCCAGTTCCGGGTGCAGGTCTTTCAGACGCTGGTGTGCATTCTGCATAATGCAGCCTTTACCCGCCATAGAGAGCATCTCGGCGTCGTTCATGCCATCACCGAAAGCGATACAGTCTTTCAGTTCGAAGCCCAGACGTTTCGCCACGGCTTCCAGCGCGTGCCCTTTGGAAACACCCCCCGCCATAACTTCCAGACAGGTCAGGGTCGAGAAACTCACGTTGACGCGGTCACCCCAACGCGCATTAATCGCCTGTTCCAGCGGCAGCAACGCTTCGTGGCTTTCGCAGGTAAAGAACACCTTGCTGATCCCTTCCGGCTCCAGCAGGCCTGGCTCGTACAGGGAATAGTTAAATACCGCTTCCTTGAAGAAACGCATTTCATCCGGGCGATGGCGATTCATGAACCAGTCGTCATCGCGATAAACGTTAGTGATAATGTCCGGGTTGTTATGCACTACGCCGAACAGATCGGCGGCAATGTCGCGATCCAGGTTATGCGTAAAGATCAGGTTGCCATCGGTATCGTGCACGCGCGCGCCGTTGGAGGTGATCATGTACGATTTGATCTCAAGATTATCGCGGATCTGCCCCACGTCCACGTGGTGGCGGCCGGTGGCAAACACGAAGTTCACCCCGCGGGCGGTCAGAAGCTTTAAGGTCTCTTTCGCGTAAGGCGACAGGGTATGGTCGGGCGAAAGCAGCGTGCCATCTAAATCAGATGCAACAACCTGGTACATAGGGATTTCAACCTCTGGTGGTAAAACAACAATCAATTATGCCTGTCGAAAAATTCAACAATGGCGTTGAGCGCGACTGAGCGCATAGCGTCCTTTTCAAAAAGGATCTCATGGTACGCGCCGTTGATGACCAGCGGTTTACCCCCTTCGCAAGGGTGACCGGCGGCAGCGCGGAGTTCACAAAAGCGGTCATGCATGCGGTTATCCACCACACGCTCTTCTTCAGCCTGAATCAGAAGTGTCGGCGTATCATCTTTACCAACACCAGCAAGCACCTGTTCACCGGCAAGGATCCCTTCCCGCACCCAGTGATATGTCGGGCCACCGACGCGCAGGCGCGGTTCATCGGCATAAAAACGCAGGTTACGGCGATAACGCTGCCGGCTATGGGTCAATACGTTGAGGGCAAACGGCAGCGCGCGCCAGCGCCCTGTCCCGATGGCATACCCTTCACGAATGCGCTGATGGCCCTCAGCCCAGTCGAGAATATGGCGCACCATCCAGTCCGGAAAACGCATGACGATGCCATACATCGGCGCGGTGAGCGCAATGGCATCACACTGGTGGTCATAGCGCTGTAAAAACAGCGTCGAAATCGCCCCACCCATGGAGTGCGCCAGAATATAGCGCTTACGCCATGGGCCCGGCTGAACTTCCTGCTGCCAGAAGGCGGCAAGATCGTCGACGTAATCGCTGAAGTTATCCACATGACCGCGATGCGTGTCCGACAATAAGCGGCCAGAAAGCCCCTGCCCGCGATGGTCGATAATCAACACATCGAAGCCCAGATGGAACAGGTCATAGGCCAGTTCAGCGTATTTGATGTAGCTCTCGATACGTCCCGGACAGACCACGATCACCCGATCGTTTTTCTCATCATGGAAACGCACAAAGCGTACCGGAACATCGCCAACACCCGTAAACTCATCTTCCTCACGCTGACGCCAGAAATCGGTCAGCGGCCCCATAGAGAAAGCAGCAAATGCGTTTTCTCGTGTTTCCCAGTCCTTTTTCTGCTGAAACATCGGGTTTCCACCCCCGTAAGCCAAGGAATATCGTTTTTTCGTCACCGGTCACAAAATGACGTAACAATAGCGTATTGTGGCATAAAAACAGACAATTCGGGAGTTTCAAATGACCTTCGAGTGGTGGTTCGCTTATCTGCTGACATCCATCATCCTTAGCCTTTCCCCAGGTTCAGGCGCCATTAACACCATGACCACCTCCATCAACCACGGCTATCGCGGTGCCGCGGCGTCCATTGCCGGTTTGCAGACCGGTCTGGGCATTCATATCGTGCTGGTGGGCATTGGTCTGGGTACGCTGTTCTCCCGCTCGGTACTGGCCTTTGACGTGCTGAAATGGGCCGGTGCCGCGTACCTGATTTGGCTCGGTATTCAGCAGTGGCGTGCGGCAGGCTCAATTGATCTTAATACGCTCGCCCAGACGCAAACACGCGGACGCCTGTTTAAACGCGCGGTGTTTGTGAACCTGACCAACCCGAAAAGTATTGTTTTCCTTGCCGCGCTGTTCCCGCAGTTTATCGTCCCGCATCAGCCACAGGTTATGCAGTACGTGGTGCTGGGTGCGACCACCATTGTTGTCGATATCATCGTGATGATTGGTTACGCGACGCTGGCGCAGCGGATTGCGGTGTGGATTAAAGGGCCTAAGCAGATGAAGGCCCTGAACAAAATCTTTGGTTCGCTGTTTATGCTGGTAGGCGCGCTGCTTGCGTCAGCGCGTCATGCTTAGCGAGAAATGATGAGATGAATGCCAAAGCCGGCGAACAACGCGCCGGCGAAGCCGTCAATCCACTTCGCAATACGCTGGTAACCGCGGCGCATCGCCGGTAAGGCAAACAGGCTGGCAACCACGGTAAACCACGCAAAAGTTTCCACCACGATCAGCAGGAAAATGCCCCAACGCGCACCCGCCCCCACGTTGTCACCCACAAACAGGGAGAACACGGAGCCGAAATAGATAATCGCTTTTGGGTTCGCCAGGTTGGTGAGCAGCCCTTTAATAAAACTCCGGCCGCCCGTTGCCAGCTCAACTTTCGGTTCTTCCGGCTTTTTCTCTTCTTTCTTCAACGCCCCGCGCAGCATCTGGTAGCCCATCCAGCAAAGGTAAAGCCCCCCGCCAACCATGATGATGTTGTGCAACCAGGCCATCTTCGCCAGAATCAGGTTCAGACCAAGCAGCGCCACGGCCGCCCAGACCATAACGCCCATGGTGATACCCAGCACCCCCATCATCGCTTCTTTGCGGGAGCGGCTGACGGCGGTTTGTGACACGAAGAAAAAGTCAGGGCCCGGGCTCATGAGCGCAACGATGTGCACTAACGCCACGGTAAGAAATAGCATTAACATAATTAACTCGCAGGGAAATAATTAAGTGAGTCACCATCCTGACATTTTTTAGGCTGGCTGACTACTCCTCATCGTCACCGTCGACATGAGCGCGGATAAGCGCCATAAACTCTTTGCCAAAGCGCTCCAGCTTGCGCGTGCCAACACCGTTGACGCTGAGCATTTCGCTGGCGCTGAGCGGCGTCTGCTCTGCCATCTCGATAAGCGTCGCATCGTTGAAGACCACGTAGGGCGGAATGTTCTCTTCATCAGCAATGGCTTTACGCAGCTTGCGCAGTTTGGCAAACAGCTTGCGATCGTAATTGCCGCCGTACGATTTTTGCATCACCCGCGGCTTCAGGGCGACAAGGCGCGGAACCGCGAGCTTCAGTTCGATATCCCCGCGGAGCACCGGACGTGCCGCTTCGGTAAGCTGAAGCGCTGAGTGTTGGGCAATGTTTTGCGTGGCAAAGCCCAGGTGAATCAGCTGACGGATGATGCTCACCCAGTGCTCGTGGCTCTGGTCTTTGCCGATACCGTAGACGGGCAGCTTATCGTGTCCCATGTCGCGGATACGCTGGTTATTTGCCCCACGCAACACTTCCACCACGTAGCCCATGCCGAAGCGCTGGTTCACACGATAGATGGTCGAGAGCGCTTTGCGCGCATCCATCAGGCCATCGTATTGCTTTGGTGGGTCAAGACAGATATCGCAGTTGCCGCACGGCTCCTGACGCCCCTCGCCAAAGTAGTTGAGCAGCACCAGACGGCGGCAGGTTTGCGCTTCGGCAAACGCGCCCATCGCGTTGAGCTTGTGGCGTTCGATATCCTGCAGTTGGCCCTGCGGTTTCTCTTCCAGACAACGGCGCAGCCACGCCATGTCGGCCGGATCGTAAAACAGCATGGCTTCGGCAGGCAGCCCATCACGCCCGGCGCGGCCGGTTTCCTGGTAGTACGATTCGATATTGCGCGGAATGTCGAAGTGTACGACGAAGCGCACGTTCGGCTTGTTGATCCCCATTCCGAACGCCACCGTCGCCACCACAATCTGCAGGTCATCGCGCTGGAATTTCTCCTGCACATCGGCGCGAACCGCGTTTTCCAGCCCGGCATGGTAGGCGGCGGCGCTAAAACCACGGTTCTGCAGGCGCGCGGCCGTGTCTTCCACCTTCGCGCGGCTGTTGCAGTAGATGATGCCGGACTTCCCGCGCTGCTCCTGCACGTAGCGCAGAAGCTGATCCAGCGGCTTGAATTTTTCCATCAGCATGTAGCGGATGTTCGGGCGGTCGAAGCTGCTGACCTGAATCAGCGGATCGTTCAGCCCCAGCAGCCGGACGATATCCTGACGCGTGGTGTCATCTGCCGTCGCGGTGAGCGCCATAAACGGCAGTTCGGGAAAACGCTGACGGAGCTGGCCGAGCGCCGCATATTCCGGGCGGAAATCATGTCCCCACTGGGAGATACAGTGGGCTTCATCCACCGCCAGCAGGACCGGATTCCAGTGCGACAGATGATCGAGGAAGTTATCCAGCATCAGACGTTCCGGCGCGATATACAGCAGGCGAACCTGCCCGGTACGGCAACCGGCCATGACCTCTTGCTGCTGCTCGCGGGTCTGGCTGGAGTTAAGGCAGGCCGCCGCCACGCCGTTGGCAAGGAGCTGATCGACCTGATCTTTCATCAGGGAAATAAGAGGCGATACCACGACCGTCAGGCCGTTGAGCACCAGCGCGGGCACCTGATAGCAGAGGGATTTACCGCCGCCGGTAGGCATGACCACCAGACAATCGCGGCCTTCCAGCACGGTTTCAATGATGGTTTCCTGGCCAGGGCGGAACTGCTGGTAGCCAAAGGTTTCATGCAAAACCTGTTTAGCCAGCGATTCCTGATTCAATACTTCCGCCTGCGCCACGTTAACCCCATTTGCCAGAAATAAAACAGGCGCTATTTTCAGCGCCTGAGAGAGAAACTTCAACGTTTAACGAAAAAACATTCGAGCTGTCTAGAAAATATCGTTCAGCATCACGCCCACACCTACACGGGTCTGGTTGAAGTTGTAATCGATAAGCGACTCGCCGTAGCCGCTGTAAACCTGAGTATAGAGGCGAACGTGCTTGCTCACCGGATAACTGAGGCCCAGTTCCGCGCCACCGTAACCGGTGTTCCAGTTGTACTGGCCTTTGGCGCTCAGCACCGCGTCACCCAACTGATAGCCGATTTTGAGCTGATAGTAACCCATATATTTGGTGATATCCGGGTTGTCGTCGGTGTCGCCCACCACGAACCACGGCTTCACTTCCGCCATCCAGTTGCCGTTCTGCGCCATCAGTCGTGTATAGGCACGGTTCCAGCTGCGCGAGGTAGGGTCGGAGCGTCCGTTTGAATCGTGGTTAAAGCCCACCTCAATGTCACGCAGCGTCCAGCCCGCGAATTCATAATCGGTCGCAAAACCGAGGAACAGCTGCGGCTCATAGTTGGTTTCACGGAACGGTGAAGATTCGCCACTGTTGGAAAGCTGCCACCAGGATTTCTGCGTGTAAGAGGCGCCGAGCACCGAATTCGGTCCCAGAATGCCGCGCCAGAACGGGAACGCGAGACTTAACTGGAACTTCACTTCGTCTTTACGCGCATTATCGGACCAGTTATAGGAGCTTATCGCCTCTTTGTTGAGATCGCTGGTCTGCGTGTATATCACGTAGTTGGTGTCATACGGATACAGCGTGAACGGATTATCATGTTCCTGAAGAAGGTTCGCGATAATGCTGCCCTGCACGGCAGGTTGATCGTGAACTTCTTTAATCGTCGCTTCCTGGGCATATGCTGTGAGGGGCAGCGCAACTGCCGCCAGTAACCAGGCCAGATACGTCCGCATCGGTGGTGTTCTCCTGCAAAGAGTTAATTAGTTGAATTGTTATGTGGCGGATATTCTACATACTTCTGCGACAACTGCTGCATCCTCGTTTCTGAAAGTGGAATTCCTTATTGCTGAAGCATAAAATCAACATTTTATTAACAATAAGGATGTGATGCCTCATGTCAGCCATGCTTACCGCCGAAGAAGCGTTAAAACTCGTGGGCGAGATTTTTGTTTACCATATGCCGTTTAACCGTGCACTGGGTCTGGAACTCGAGTGCTACGAGAAAGCGTTTGCCCAGCTCAGCTTCAACAACCAGCCGATGATGGTAGGCAACTGGGCGCAGAGTATTTTGCACGGCGGGGTGATTGCCTCAGCGCTGGATGTGGCGGCGGGCCTGGTCTGTGTGGGCAGTACGCTGACGCGCCATGACACCATCAATGAAGACGAGTTGCGCCAGCGTTTGTCGCGTATGGGCACCATCGATTTACGCGTCGATTACCTGCGTCCCGGGCGTGGAAACCGTTTTACCGCCACCAGCAGCCTGCTGCGCGCCGGGAATAAGGTTGCCGTCGCCCGCGTTGAATTGCATAACGAAGAGCAGGTCTATATCGCCAGCGCAACTGCCACTTATATGGTGGGTTGAAACCCTAAAATCGGGTAAAATTAATTCACTTTTTTGTAACGGATTATCCCGATGGATGCTAAACAAACGCGGCAGGGCGTACTACTCGCCCTTGCCGCTTATTTTATTTGGGGTATCGCACCGGCGTACTTCAAGTTTATCGCTTACGTACCCGCTGACGAGATCCTCACACACCGTGTGATTTGGTCGTTTTTCTTTATGATCGCGCTGATGAGCGTTAGCCGTCAGTGGTCTGGCGTCAAAACGCTGCTGAAAACGCCGAAAAAGGTGTTCCTGCTGGCCCTCTCAGCCGTGCTGATAGGCGGCAACTGGCTGCTCTTTATCTGGGCAGTCAATAACCATCACATGCTCGAAGCGAGCCTGGGCTATTTTATTAATCCCCTGGTCAACATTGTTCTGGGCATGATTTTCCTGGGCGAGCGCTTCCGTCGCATGCAGTGGCTGGCGGTCATCCTCGCTTTTTGCGGCGTGCTGGTTCAACTGTGGACCTTCGGTTCGCTGCCCGTGATCGCTCTGGGTTTGGCGTTCAGCTTTGCGTTTTACGGGCTGGTCCGGAAGAAAATAGCCGTGGAAGCGCAGACCGGGATGCTGTTTGAAACCCTGTGGCTATTGCCGGTCGCGGCGATTTACCTGTTTGGTATTGCCGACAGCGCAACCAGCCATATGGGCAGTAACCCGTTGTCATTGAATCTGATGCTGATGGCGGCCGGTGTGGTAACCACCATTCCTCTGCTGTGCTTCACCGGTGCCGCGACGCGCCTGCGTCTCTCCACGCTGGGCTTCTTTCAGTACATCGGTCCGACGCTGATGTTCCTGCTGGCAGTGGTGTTTTACGGCGAAGTACCGGGCGCAGATAAGATGGTGACGTTTGCCTTTATCTGGGTGGCGCTGGCGATTTTTGTTGCAGACGCCCTTTATACCCAGCGCAGAACGCGCAAAGGATTGTAAGCGGTAATGAGGCGGGCAGGCACAATGCCACCCGCCTGATGTTTACAGCCAGTTACGGCGCTTGAAGTAGAGGTACGGCGCCAGCCCGGCGAGGATCATAAAGATAATCGCGCCAGGGTAGCCAAAGCTCCACTTAAGCTCCGGCATAAACTCAAAGTTCATCCCGTAGCTCGAGGCCACCAGCGTTGGTGGCAGGAAGACCACCGAGACCACCGAGAAGATCTTGATGATGCGGTTCTGCTCGATATTGATAAAGCCCATCGCCGCCTGCATCAGGAAGTTGACCTTCTGGAACAACGATTCATTGTGCGGCAGCAGGGATTCGATATCGCGCAGGATCTCACGCGCCTGCTCCAGCTGACCGCCCGGCAGACGCGCCTTACGCACCAGGAAGTTCAGCGCGCGCTGGGTATCCATCAGACACAAACGCACCTTCCAGCCGATATCTTCCAGCTCTGCCAGCGTCGAGAGCGCTTCGTCGTATTCATCGCCCTGATGCCCTTCCATAATGACGCGGCTCAGCTTTTCCAGGTCGCTGTAGATGTTTTCAATTTCATCCGCCAGCTGTTCGATTTTGGTTTCAAACAGGTCCAGCAGCAGTTCGTAGGCATTGCCGTCGACCATCGCCTGGCTACGGGCGCGCATGCGGTAGAGACGAAACGCGGGCAGCTCACGCTCGCGCAGGGTAAACAGGCGACCGTCACGAATGGTAAACGCCACGGTGGAGTTACCCGCGTGATCGTCGGCGTCTTCAAAGAAGAAGAAGGAGTGAATATGCAGACCGTCTTCATCTTCAAAAAAACGAGCAGATGCTTCGATGTCTTCCAGTTCCGGGCGGGTTGCCAGGCTTTGCCCCAGCTCAGATTGTACGCGAAGGCGCTCATCGTCGTCCGGCTCGACCAGATCCACCCATACGGCATCAATGAGGGGCTGTGACTCTTCGGCTTCAAGCCGAGTCAGTCGGTTATTTTCGAGTTGAAATGCGCTCAACATGACCGGGACTCCCAATGCAAAAAATATCGGACAGTTCGGTGGGCACACAGAAACAAATTGGGTTTCAGACCATTAAACAGCCTGACTCAGCGCGACGGGAATAATGCAGGTCGCTGACAACCACTAAGGCCATCAGCAAGAGGAGATAGCCTTAGGAGTTGTTCCTGGATGACAGGGAATTGAGCCAGTATCTACTGGGTGTGTCCAAGGCGAATGTCCTCTTAGCGTAATCGTGCGCGCATGTTACGCCAGCAGTAATAGTGGCGTCAACACGCAACGGAACGCTGAAGGGCATTAATTGACCTTCAACGTATAAGGCTAGCAGATTATTACAAAATAATGATATTTTTCTGAAAGTTACACAGTTTCCAGCCTGGCGTAGGCTGCCACCAGCCATTTGATACCTTGCCCCTGGAACGCCACCTGCAGGCGGCTGTGCTCGCCGCTACCTTCCAGATTGACGATGGTGCCTTCACCAAACTTAGCATGACGCACGCGCTGACCCAGCTTGTAGCCGGTGTCCGTTTCAGCAATCGGCGAGCCCATACGCTGATGGCTGACCGGGCGGCTGATACTGGCGCGCAGGCGCACCTCTTCCACGCACTCTTCCGGCAGTTCGCCGATAAAGCGCGACGGACGGTGATACACCTCTTTACCGTACAGGCGTCGGGTTTCGGCATAGGTCAGCGTCAGCTTTTGCATCGCGCGCGTCACGCCAACATAGGCCAGACGACGCTCCTCCTCCAGACGCCCACCTTCATCCAGCGACATCTGGCTCGGGAACATCCCCTCTTCCATCCCGACGATAAACACCTGCGGGAACTCCAGACCTTTGGCGGAGTGCAGGGTCATAAGTTGAACCGCATCCTGCCAGGTGTCTGCCTGCCCTTCGCCCGCTTCCAGCGCCGCGTGGGAGAGGAACGCCTGCAGCGGCATCAAATCTTCGTCTTCTTCGTTGTAGCTGAACTGGCGCGTTGCCGTCACCAGTTCCTCTAAGTTCTCAATACGGGTCTGGCCCTTTTCGCCTTTCTCCTGCTCATACATGGTGCGCAGGCCGGAGTCTTTAATCACCCGGTCGGTCTGTACGTGCAGAGGCATATCGGCCGTTTCCTGTGCCAGGGCATCAATCAGCTCCAGGAAGCGTTGTAAGGCGCTGGCTGCACGTCCGGCGAGCGCTTTCTCCTGCAACAGCTCGCGGCACGCCTGCCAGAGTGTCAGCTGGCGATCGCGGGAGGCCTGACGCACCACGTCCAGGGTACGGTCACCGATGCCGCGGGTTGGGGTGTTCACCACGCGCTCAAACGCCGCATCGTCATTACGGTTTGCGATCAGACGCAGATACGAGAGCGCGTCTTTGATCTCCTGACGTTCGAAGAAGCGCATGCCGCCGTAAATGCGGTACGGCATACTCACCTGCAGCAACGCCTCCTCCAGCACGCGCGACTGGGCGTTGCTGCGATAGAGAATGGCACACTGCTCCAGCGCGCCACCGTTGTCCTGCCAGGTTTTAATACGGTTCACCACAAAGCGCGCTTCATCAAGTTCGTTGAATGCGCAGTAGATAGAGATCGGTTCACCGTCAACGCCATCGGTCCACAGCTTTTTACCCAGACGCCCGTTGTTGTTCTCAATCAGGGCGTTGGCGGCGCTCAGAATGTTGCTGGTCGAACGGTAGTTCTGCTCCAGACGGATGGTCTGAGCACCGGGGAAATCATTGAGGAAGCGCTGAATGTTTTCCACCTGCGCCCCACGCCAGCCATAGATGGACTGATCGTCATCACCGACGATCATCACCTTGCCGGTATCACCGGCCAGCAGGCGGATCCATGCATACTGGATGTTGTTGGTATCCTGGAATTCGTCCACCAGAATATTGGTGAAGCGTTCACGATAGTGCTGCAGGATATGCGGTTTGTTGAGCCACAGCTCGTGCGCACGCAGCAGCAGCTCAGCAAAGTCCACCAGACCTGCGCGATCGCACGCCTCCTGATAGGCTTTATAAACGTTCTGCCAGGTTTGCTCGACCGGGTTGCCGAAGCTCTGAATATGGTGCGGACGCAGCCCTTCGTCTTTCTGGCCGTTGATGTACCACATTGCCTGACGCGGCGGCCACTGCTTCTCGTCGAGATTCATCGCCTTGATAAGACGCTTCAGCAGACGCAGCTGATCTTCGCTGTCGAGGATCTGGAAATCCTGCGGCAGGTTAGCGTCCATGTGGTGCGCCCGCAGCAGGCGATGCGCCAGACCGTGGAAAGTACCCACCCACATGCCGCCCTGGCTGGTGCCCATCAGCTGTGCGATTCGGTGGCGCATCTCTGCCGCCGCCTTGTTGGTAAACGTCACCGCCATAATGGAGTACGGCGAGCAGTTTTCCACGCTCTGCAGCCACGCAATACGGTGTACCAGCACGCGTGTCTTACCACTGCCCGCCCCAGCCAGCACCAGCATGTTGGTGCGCGAAGCGGCAACCGCGTCACGCTGTTTGTCATTAAGGCTGTCGAGCAGGTAAGAAACGTCCATTGGCACCGTCACGTAATGTCAGGCAGGCGAATGTGATTCCTTCGCCAAAACCCTGTTAATTTATACAGAACAATTGATGATTATATCAGCGTCGTGAGGGATGCCAACCGTGAAATTTCCACGTGCGGCAGAAGACGGCTGTCCGGCGTTGTCATCAGGTCAGCGTTTTCCGGCTTGATCCAGCAGGCCTGCATGCCGCAGCGGATCGCCCCGGCCACGTCCGTGGTCAGGTCATCACCCACATGCAACATTTCGCCGAGCGGCAGGTTCAGTTTTTCCGCCGCCAGGTGATACATATCGTTAAACGGTTTCGAGCGCCCGTGCGGGCCCGCGCGCAGCACAAACTCAAAATAATCGCCAAGACCAAACAGCTCAGGCTGGGCATTGCCATTGGTAATCGCCACCAGCGGCCACTTCTCTGCCAGCGCGGCCAGCGTATCGTGGGTCTCCTGTGGCACATCAATACGGCTGCGCCATTTGGCGAAGTTTTCCATGGACGCTTCAGCCCCTATCGCCGCATCACGCGCGCTCATGCCAACATTCAGCATCGCCTGTTCAACCGCACGTCGACGCCATTCGGTCACGTCATGGTAAATGTCCGGCTCGGTCTCCCGCAGGGTCTGACGCAGCTGCTGGAAGTCCTTGTTCTGCATCGTCTTCAGCGCCGGGTGATAGTTCTGCACAAACGTCAGCGACTCCTGCTCGGTACGCAGGATCACCTGGCGGTTATCATAAAGGGTGTCATCAAGGTCAAAGGTAAGGGCTGATATCTGACCCAGTGGGCGGTAAAAACGCATTATTTCCCCCGTTTGGCGCGTGGATGCGCCGCGTCATACACCGAGGCAAGGTGCTGGAAGTCTAAGTGGGTATAAATTTGGGTGGTGGACAAATTCGCGTGGCCGAGCAGTTCCTGCACGCCGCGCAGATCGCCGCTTGATTCAAGCATGTGGGTCGCAAAAGAGTGGCGCAGCTTGTGCGGGTGAACATGGCTGTTCAGCCCCTGCTTAATGCCCCACTCCGCAAAACGCTTCTGCACGTTACGCGCCGAGATCCGCTTGCCGAGTTTCGACAGGAACAGCGCATCTTCTTCCGCGCCAAACAGCCCGCGCAGGTCAAGCCAGTGCTCAATCCAGGCGACAGCGTTGCGACCAATCGGCAAGCGGCGCTCTTTGCTGCCCTTGCCCATCACCCACACTTCGCCGGTGTCCAGATCGAGATGTTTTATATCGAGATTGACCAGTTCAGACAGACGCAGTCCGGCACCGTACATCACCTCCAGCATCGCGCGGTCACGCACCGCCAGCGGATCGTTAAGATCGATATCCAGCAGGCGATTGACATCATCGACGTCGATATTTTTAGGCAGATGACGCGGTGCTTTTGGCGTGGCAATGCCTTTCGCCGGGTTGGCTTTAAGGCTGCCCTGGCTCACCAGCCAGTCGAAGAAACTGCGCAGGGCAGAGAGCCTGAGCGCCAGACTCGCCGGGCCTAACCCTTTCCTGCGGCTACGCACGACGACGCCACGAACCGTCGCAGCGTCACATTGTTGCCAGCTTTTCAGGCCGATTTCATCGGCAATCTGCATGATGGCATCAAGCTGACGCTGATAGTTCAGCAGCGTTATGGGGCTAAGCTGACGTTCAACCCCCAGGTAGCGCAGAAATCGCGCGACGTCAGTGGCAAGAAGTCCGTCCGTCATACGCGCTCAATCCAGCGCTCCAGCAGCTCAGGCAGCATCAGGGCGATCTCCTGCAACAGGTGCGTACCTTGCCCCTGCTCATAGTGATGCGCGTCGCGACTGGTAAATAACATCACGCCTAAGTCGCCATCGCGCCCCATCAATGACATGGCCACCGAGCCAATCGCTTTGGCTTCTGGCAATACCACCAGCAATTCTGGTCCGTTCAGCGGCCCCAGATAGTGATGTTGATGACCCAGGCGCTGAATACGTAGCGGCTCAAACGCCTGACGGCTCAGCGCCAGATGGGTGAAACCAGACGGTGCACCAATGCGCCAGCGGTCGGGGAAGAGACGAAGGGTTGCGCCTGCAAGCCCCAGTTCTCGCGCCCAGCGGTGGAAACGGCTGAGAAACTCGTCAAGGCTGTGGGCCGAGGCCAGACGCGCCTGCAGATGCAGCAGTCGATAGAACAGGCTTTCGTTATTGTTCGCCTGTTCCATGAGCAGCGTCATGTTCTCTTCAAGCTGATTGATGTGGTTGCGCGCGCGGGCCATGTGCCATTCGACCAGCGACACGGTCCCGCGCACCGGATGCGGCACGCGCATCTGTTCGACAAGACGTGCATTGCGAATAAAAAACGCGGGATTGTTCAGCAGATAATCAACAACAGCACTGTCGTCCAGTTCCGTCACCGTTTCCTGCAGTTCTTCCCCTGGTTGCTTCATAGATGGATAAACCCGTCATAGACATGTACCGCCGGGCCAGTCATAAACAGCGGATGACCCGGTCCTTTCCAGGCGATATCAAGACGACCGCCTGGTAACTCCACGCGAACCTCTTCTGCCAGTAACCCCTGAGCGATGCCGACGGCCACTGCCGCGCAGGCACCGCTTCCGCAGGCCTGGGTTTCGCCCGCGCCGCGTTCATACACCCGCAGACGGATGTGTTCACGCTTCACCACCTGCATAAAACCAATGTTCGCGCGTTCCGGGAAGCGTTCATGGCTTTCCAGCACCGGGCCGAGGGTTTCAACGGCGGCGGTCTCCACATCATCAACCTGAATCACGCAGTGCGGGTTTCCCATCGAGACGACGCCACACAATACTGTCTGCTCGGCCGCACGCATAATATAGGTCTTTTCCGCTTTGTTTGCGCGAAACGGCACGGCGGAAGGTTCAAAGTTCGGCTCGCCCATATTCACGCGAACCAGATCGTCATCGGTGACGCTGAGCACCATGCGACCATTCGCGGTACTGACGCGGATATCGCGCTTGTTCGTCAGCCCTTTCAGGCGGACAAAGCGGGCAAAACAGCGCGCACCGTTGCCGCACTGGGAGACTTCACTGCCGTCAGCGTTAAAAATACGGTAGTGGAAATCGAGGTCAGGATCGTACGGCGGCTCAACCACCAGCAGCTGATCGAACCCCACGCCCAGATGCCGATCCGCCAGGCGGCGGATCAGTTCCGGGGAGAAAAAGACATTCTGCGTTACCGCGTCGACGACCATAAAATCGTTGCCAAGGCCATGCATCTTAGAGAACTGCATCATTCGCTCCATTGCGCGGGTACAGAACGTAATCGTCAGAGATTAACCTGAGTCGGACCACCATTATTGCCACGATCGTTCGTGTCTGGCGTGGAAGACTCAATACCGCTTTGCACAGGTTTCGTCGGCGGCGGCGCCGTTTTATCCGCTGGCGGGAAGTAAAGCGGTCCCTTCAGTCCACAGCCCGTCAGACTAAACAGCGTGATGAGAACGGCAAGCGTTCGGAAAACGTTTTTCATTATAAAGTTGCCCGTAAGTTCAAATCTGTTTCTATCATCGCAGGAGAAGACACAAAAGCAAGAGTTTGCCGCTTTCCTGCAACGGGAATTATTTAGCGTTATACTGCCGGCATCACGAAAAACAGGAACAAAACCATGAACGACAGTGAATTCCATCGCCTTGCAGACACCTTATGGATGACCATCGAAGAGCGGCTTGACGACTGGGACGGCGACAGCGATATCGATTGTGAGATCAACGGCGGCATTCTGACCCTGAGCTTCGAAAACGGCAGCAAAATTATTATTAACCGCCAGGAGCCGCTTCACCAGGTCTGGCTGGCCGCCAAACAGGGTGGCTACCATTTCGATCTGAAAGAGGGCGAATGGGTGTGTGACCGTAGCGGCGAAACGTTCTGGGATCTGCTGGAACAGGCGGCGACCGCGCAGGCAGGCGAAGACGTGCGTTTTCGTTGAGTCTGTTTTGCCCGGTGGTGCACTGCATACCGGGCAAAAACCGTCAGGAGAAATACTGCTGCAACAGCGGGGTAGTGTCCTGGCTGGCGGGAACCGCTGGCGTAACGGCCTGCGTACGGAACGGAATCACCTGCGAACGTCCGTCTACATTCACAATCTGGTAGAACTGCGGTAGGTTAAAGTTGATGAAGCTGGAGCCGTAGGTAAAGCGGTCATGTGAGGACGAATAGAAGCGGCTGACGTCGCGCACCAGCTCCTCTTTACTGCCTTCACAGTGGTGATAAACCTCAGCGCGGTTCGTCTCATCCAGGATGTAGATGTTGAAACCGGCGTCGTCACCCGACTCTTCAAAGAAGAACTGAATAATTCCTTCGCTCGCAAAGCCATCCACGACCTGTGGCAGTTTCACGTGGTTGGTTTCCACCTGCACTGACAGGCCATGCAGCTTGTTGTGCGAAATGGCGCCGTAGAACTCGATGGCGTTTTCCAGCTTCTGTACTGAAACATTCAGGCGCTCGAAGAACAGGCCCCAGGTCTGTCCGGAGACGCGCAGCGCTTTAAAGCGACCGGTTTCCTGACGGGTACTGGAGAGGCGCAGTTCGATGCACTCTGAAACCAGCTGCTGCACACGGGTACGGATCAGACCGCGCAGATGCTGGCTATAGCAGAACACCTCAACGCTGTCCGGCGGCGCAGCGTCCTGGTGCATCTTGCCGAGAATCGTTTTCAGCGCTTCGATCATCGCCTGCTCGCCGTTGAAGTGCAGAGTACGCACTTCGTTCCACGAGTTGCGGTACAGCAGGTCTACGCTGCCCACCAGGCAGTTTTGCTGCTCGCCAAAGCTAAAGACATCCAGTTTGCGGAAGTCAAAATGAACCACCTGATTGCGGAAGGCCGCCGTCGGGTCATATTCCAGGTTGACGATGATCGCCAGATGGCGAATTTCACACGGACTGTAGAGCGCTTTTGGCGTCGGCGCCGGCAGACGCAGCGGGAAGTGGTGGGAGACATCCGCCACCATCTCCTGCAGTTTGGCTAAATCGACAACCTCGTTGCCTTTGATAAACAGCCGGGTACGCGAGGTCAGCAGGCCGTTGAACCAGGCCCAGGCCACCAGCTTGTTCAGGTAGCGGTTATATTCCAGCGGCTGATGGCTGATGATCGAGTCCATGCTTGGCGCACGGTTGTACAGGTACCACCCGGTGCGGTTTGCACGGCCCGGTGGCACATAGATAAAGGTCAGGTTCGGTTCTGACAGGTCCGGTGAAATCTGCGGGTTAACCAGCGTGACTTTACCCGGCAATGCTTCAAACGCCGCATACAGTTTACGCGTCAACACCCCGATATCCTGCGGGCTGGCGGAAACGCTGAGATTGTTACGACGCGCAAAGCGGATAAGGTTGCGGTAGCTTTGCATCATGGCATCGAGCAGTTCGTTGTGCGCTTCACGCACCTGATCGATTTTCCAGTTGGCGCGGTTATCAAGCATCGACAGACGTTCTTCGTCCCATCCCCACTCTTTAACCAACTGACTGACCACTTCACGACGCCAGCCCACGCATGCGCGTTCGCGGCTGAGTTTTTCACAGACTTTGAGATAGAAACATCGACGCACCAGATCGAGACGCGTGGTGTCATCAATGGCTTTCAGGTATTCGGTGACACGTTCAAGCATCATGCAGTAAGCATCCAGCCCGTAGGAGACAATTTCTCCGTCGTGCAGACGCTGTTTGATATCTTTCGCCAGCAAACGCGGCGTGGGGTATTCCCAGGAATAGGCTTCCAGCAGCAGGGTTTTCAGCACGGCCTTATACGGCGAATCAATGCTTTTATAGAGCTGCCAGAGGCTCGCGCCAAAGTACTCTTCGGCGGAAAGCGAACTGAGGCCACCCAGATCCAGCCATTCATTTGGTGTCAGCACACCCTGGGAGTACAACGACATTACGTAATCGTCGTAATGCTCTTCTTCGTCGCACGGCACCATATTCCACAGAATACGCTTACCGGCCAGGCGAACGGCAGTACGGTAAAACTCGTCCAGCAGTAAGATGTGCTGGGTTGAGCCGCAGTCTTCACCACCCAGACTGCCACTTTCGTTATGACGGAAACGGTTTTCATCAATCAGGAAGAAACTGACTTCCACGCCAAGCGACGCGGCCCAGCTTTCCAGCAGGCTGCACTTTCGTTGCAGCAGCTGACGCTCGTCGTTATCGAGCCAGGACTGATGACAGACCCAGATGTCCAGGTCCGAAGAACAGCTTTGCCCAACCGAGGAGGTGCTGCCCATGGTGTAAACGCCTGTAATCGGCAGTTCACCTTTCGGTGATTCCTGCGGCGGCATGCCACGGTAGAGTTCAAGTTCGGTCAGGTAGTGTTGTTGGGTTTCATCAGGCGTGAAAAGACAGATGCCTCTGGGAACGTTACCGTCAAGGTAGCCAGGCATCAGCGGATGGTGATAGTGCAATAATGTCGGCAGAAGACTGTATACCTGCTGGAAAGCAGGGCCCATAGCAGCAAGCGCGCGATCGACACGCAGTTGGTTTATGGCATCCAGTCTCTGTTTCAGAGTCTCAATATAGAGGTACAAGACGTATCGCCTGATGTTTCCGGGTGTCGCACGCTATTCAAAACAGAAATAACAGCGGACCCGCAGTATTACAAAAAGAGAACCGTTACCTTTTTTCGCCCTTATCATTATGGTGGTACCGACGAAAAAATGGTCTAAAACGTGATCAATTTAACACCTTGCCGGTTGACCGTAAAGAAAGATGCGCTACATACAGTGTAGCACCGTTCTGTACGTGTAAATTCCTTAATACGGCTGTGGCTGACGAGAACCCCGCCCTGTCCCTCTCTTCTTCATCACCGTAAAACTGCCATCCCAGAGTCAACAATGTTAGGATGGTTAGCGATTGATAATGACGGTAACAAGCATGTTAGACAATGTTTTGAGAATTGCCACACGCCAAAGCCCTCTTGCGCTCTGGCAGGCACATTATGTTAAGCAGCGCCTTGAAGCCTGCCACAGTGGATTGTGCGTCGAGCTGGTGCCGATGGTCACGCGCGGTGACGTGATCCTTGATACGCCACTGGCTAAAGTGGGCGGCAAGGGCCTGTTTGTCAAAGAACTGGAACTGGCATTGCTTGAGAACCGCGCCGATATCGCCGTACATTCGATGAAAGATGTGCCCGTCGAGTTCCCGGAAGGGCTGGGGCTGGTGACCATTTGCGAGCGTGAAGATCCGCGCGATGCGTTTGTCTCCAATCACTATGATTCGCTCGATGCGTTGCCAGAAGGCAGCGTGGTTGGCACGTCCAGTTTACGTCGTCAGTGTCAGCTGGCAGAACGTCGTCCGGACCTGATCATTCGTTCGCTGCGCGGTAACGTTGGTACGCGTCTGAGCAAGCTGGATAACGGCGATTACGATGCCATTATCCTCGCGGTTGCGGGTCTGAAGCGCCTGGGGCTGACGTCGCGCATTCGCGTCGCGTTGCCGCCTGAGCTGTCGCTGCCGGCTGTGGGTCAGGGGGCCGTCGGCATTGAATGCCGTCTGGATGATGAGCGTACCCGCGCGCTGCTTGCCCCACTGAACCATGATGAGACCGCTATCCGCGTTAACGCCGAGCGCGCCATGAACACCCGCCTCGAAGGAGGGTGTCAGGTGCCCATTGGCAGCTATGCTGAATTAATTAACGGTGAACTGTGGCTGCGAGCGCTGGTTGGCGCACCGGACGGTTCACAGATGGTCCGCGGCGAACGTCGCGGTAAAGCGCAAGATGCCGAACAGCTTGGCGTGTCGCTGGCAGAAGAGCTGCTGGATAACGGCGCCCGTGAGATCCTGGCTGAAGTTTATAATGGAGAACCCCCTGCATGAGTATTCTTGTCACCCGCCCTTCTCCCGCAGGAGAGCAATTAGTGAGCCGTCTGCGCGCACTGGGGCAGGTGGCCTGGAGTTTTCCGCTCATTGAATTCTCCCCCGGTCGGGAGCTGTCCGCGCTTGCCGACCATATGAATACCCTCCAGCAGGGCGACTTGCTGTTTGCGCT
Source organism: Enterobacter sp. PTB (assembly GCF_051130085.1). Lineage (NCBI taxonomy): Bacteria > Pseudomonadati > Pseudomonadota > Gammaproteobacteria > Enterobacterales > Enterobacteriaceae > Enterobacter > Enterobacter sp. PTB. The sequence goes on along the minus strand of NZ_JBDKEE010000021.1, from coordinate 37,948 downwards.
GTCGCAACATGCGGTGGAATTTGCCCAGGCACAGCTGCAACAGCAGGGGCTTAACTGGCCAACCGCTCCTCACTATTTTGCGATTGGTCGTACAACGGCACTGGCGCTGCATACCGTAAGCGGAACAGACGTTCGTTACCCGTTAGATCGGGAAATCAGCGAAGTCTTGCTACAATTACCTGAATTACAAACTATTGCCGGAAAGCGTGCACTCATTTTACGCGGTAACGGCGGGCGCGAACTGTTGGGCGAAACGCTGCGGGAACGCGGGGCTGAGGTCACGTTCTGCGAATGCTATCAGCGTTGTGCAAAACATTACGATGGTGCGGAAGAGGCGATGCGCTGGCATATGCGCGGCATTACGACCCTGGTGGTGACCAGCGGTGAAATGCTGCAGCAGCTCTGGTCGCTGGTGCCCCTTTGGTATCGTGAAAACTGGTTACTCCACTGCCGGCTTCTGGTCGTCAGTGAGCGTCTGGCGAACCAGGCCCGGGAACTGGGCTGGCAAGATATTCGGATCGCTGATAACGCTGACAACGATGCGCTGCTGCGCGCATTACAATAACTCTCATAATGGGAAGCCATAATGACGGAACACGATAAATCCTCCGCCGTGGTTGAAGAGACCAGGGAGACTGTGGACATCACGCCGCAGTCAGAAACGACTGAGAAAACCGTTGAGAAGAAGAACGGCAGCAATAAAACCAGCCTCGCGCTGAGCGCGATAGCCATCGCCATTGCGCTGGCCGCAGGCGTTGGCCTCTATGGCCTGGTGAAACAGCAAGGTTCCAGCCAGACGGCGACCAACGACACGCTGGTCAATCAGCTTACCGCCCTGCAAAAAGCGCAGGAGACGCAGAAAACTGAACTGGAAACGGTGATTAAACAGCAGTCCGCGGCGCTCGCTGAGGCGAACAGCAAACAGGAAGAGCTGACCAAACAGCTGGATGACGTGCAGCAGAAAGTCGCCACGATTTCCGGTACCGATGCCAAAACCTGGCTGCTCTCGCAGGCCGATTTCCTGGTGAAGCTGGCCGGACGTAAGCTCTGGAGCGATCAGGACGTCACCACCGCCGCCGCACTGCTGAAAAGCGCTGATGCGAGCCTGGCAGACATGAACGATCCGAGCCTCATTACCGCGCGTCGTGCCATTACCGAAGATATCGCCAGCCTCTCTGCCGTTTCGCAGGTGGACTACGATGGCATCATCCTGAAGGTCAATCAGCTTTCAAACCAGATTGATAACCTGCAGCTGGCGGATAACAACGACGATGACTCCCCGATGGATTCTGACGGCACCGAGCTTTCCAGCTCCCTGAGCGAATGGCGCGTGAACCTGCAAAAAAGCTGGCAGAACTTTATGGATAGCTTCATTACTATCCGCCGCCGCGACGAAACCGCCGTTCCGCTGTTAGCGCCGAATCAGGACATTTATCTGCGCGAAAACATTCGCTCCCGCCTGCTGGTGGCGGCTCAGGCCGTACCGCGTCATCAGGAAGAAACCTACAAACAGGCGCTTGATAACGTCTCGACATGGGTACGTGCTTACTACAATACCGATGATGCCACGACCACGGCTTTCCTCGATGACATTGATAAACTGAGCCAGCAGAACATCACCATGAACGTGCCGGATAAGCTGGAAAGCCAGCCGATTCTGGAGAAGCTGATGCAGACGCGCGTGCGCAACCTGCTGGCGCAACCGGGCGTTCCAGCAGAACCTCACGCCCAGGCCCCTGCCGCCGCGCCAGCGCCTGAAAGCGCGCCACAAGGAGAGTAATGATGCTTAAAGTACTCTTACTCTTCATCCTGCTGATCGCCGGGATCGTGCTGGGGCCGATGCTTGCTGGTCATCAGGGTTACGTCCTGATCCAGACCGATAACTACAACATCGAAACCAGCGTAACGGGTCTGGTGATCATCCTGATCCTCGGGGTGGTGGTGCTCATCGCAGTAGAGTGGATCCTGCGCCGAATTTTCCGTACCGGTGCGCATACGCGTGGCTGGTTCGTTGGCCGTAAACGCCGCCGCGCCCGTAAGCAGACTGAGCAGGCACTGCTTAAGCTGGCCGAGGGTGACTATCAGCAGGTTGAAAAGCTGATGTCGAAAAATGCTGACCATGCCGAACAGCCGGTGGTGAACTATCTGCTGGCCGCCGAGGCAGCGCAACAGCGGGGTGACGAAGCCCGCGCCAACCAGCACCTGGAACGCGCGTCAGAACTATCTCCGAAAGACCCGATTCCCGTTGAGATCACCCGCGTTCGACTGCAGCTGGCCCGCAACGAAAACCACGCCGCGCGTCACGGTATCGACCGTCTGCTGGAAGTCTCGCCACGCCACCCGGAAGTGCTGCGTCTTGCCGAGCAGGCCTATATTCGCACCGGTGCCTGGGGTTCACTGCTGGATATCATTCCGTCGATGGCCAAAGCCGACGTCGGTGATGATGAACATCGTGATGAACTTCAGCGTCTGGCATGGATTGGCCTGATGGATCAGGCGCGTGCCGATCTCGGCAGCGATGGCCTGAAAACCTGGTGGAAGAATCAGAGCCGGAAAACGCGTCAGCAGGTTCCGTTGCAGGTTGCGATGGCAGAACATCTGATTGAATGTGACGATCATGACACGGCGCAGGAGATCCTCCTCGACGGACTGAAGCGACAGTATGACGATCGCCTGGTTATGGTGATCCCACGTCTGAGAACCAATAACCCTGAGCAAATTGAAAAAATGCTGCGTCAGCAGATTAAAGCCGTCGGCGACCGTCCACTGCTGTGGAGTACGCTGGGCCAGTCGCTGATGAAGCACGGTGAATGGCAGGAAGCGAGTCTCGCCTTCCGTGCAGCGCTGAAACAGCGCCCGGACGCGTTTGACTACGCGTGGCTTGCCGATTCGCTGGACAAGCAGCACAAGCCGGAAGAGGCCGCCGCCATGCGCCGCGATGGACTGTTATTAACGCTGCAAAATAATGGCAGCCAGCAATAAATAACAAGGAGGCCAGACGGCCTCCTTTTTTTATTCCCCTTCGCCTGCTACATTCTTTACCACATCATCTAAAACGAACCCGCCAATGTAACGACGTCTTTTCATTAACTTTTTTCCATACACGCGACGAGTGCCGCGTGGACTGAATCGTTTTTGAAAGGAAATCGTCATGAACTCCCTTTTGTACGCGCTTATTGAAGCGCTGCGCTGCCACCGCTGGCTGCGCCTGCTGGCCTGTGCCTTTATCTTTACATCACTGGGAAATGGCGTAACCCAGGTGGTGGTCTTCGGCTTACTGTTAGCATGGTCCGCCCCGCCCGCGCTGCTTACCCTCGCCTTTCTTTTCGCCACGCTACCTGGCTTTATCGGCAGCCTCATCAGTGAAAAGCTGTGCGCGCGCTATTCTCCAATACCCCTGTTGATACTCACCGAGGGGCTTGGCTTACTGGCCCTGCTCTTTCCCCTGCTCGGCGTGCACTATCACAGTATCCCTGCGTTACTGGCCGTGCAGTCCACCGAAGCACTGCTTAGCGGAATGAGCTGGCCTGCCCTGACGCTGCTCTTTAAACGCGGACTCAGAGAAGCAGAACTGCCTGCCGCAACCTGCCTCGAGAATGTGATTTTTGCCGCTCAGGTTTTGTTAGGCACCGGGCTGGGGATGGTACTTTTCCAGAAGATCGCCATCCTCGCCTTGCTGGCCATTGATGCCATCAGCTTTCTCGGATCGCTGTTCATGCTCTGGCTGGCGGGTCGTGTATTTTTAGCGCCCACACTGGCAGTCCCCACTGAAGAGAAAGCGCCTGCGGCTTTACGCTGGCAGATGTTGACCATCCGTCAGAAACGCAGTTTGCTGATTTTGCCTGCGCTGGCCGCCGTCGGTTCACCGGCCATGGCGCTTCTTCCGGCAATAGCACAGCAGATCCATCCTCAGGATGCGGCCAGCCTTGCTTTGCCACTGCTTTTTGCAAGGAGCATGGGACAACTTTGCGGTCCCCTCCTGCTAAAAAGAGACAGCCTGACGCGTTTTGCAGCACGCACGCCACGGATTTTACTGTGTCTTGGCATCTTCCTTGCCGCGTATGGGATGCTCCCGCTGTTGTCCGGGTGGATGGCATGCGCGCTGGGGATGATTTTTGTCGCACACCTGGCCTCAAATGTTCTCTTTGCGGCCGGCACGTTTGCCGTACTCAGCAGTTTTCAAACCACGCACATGGCTTCGGCCAGCAGTAAAGTCTGGCGCTGGCAAACGCTCAGTGCCTCGCTTTTCACCGGTATTGCCGCGATGGCGGCGGCAGGGTTTGGCTCCATACAAGCGCTTTACAGCGTTTCGTCAGCCGCTCTGATACTGGTCGCCCTGATCATGTACGTTTACCGGGAATAAGGCATAAAAAAACGCCTGCTATAAAAGCAGGCGTTAAAACAGGTCTGTAAGACAACATATTTGGTGCTTCACTCAACGTTATGCCCATGGTGTCTGATGAGGCCGAAGCGACATCTGTCAGTGGACGATAAGCACCGTAAATGGCTCTGCGTCATTCCTGAGTTTATGAGGCACTAAGGCGAACATAAGAGATGGAATGAGCATCTACACGTATATTATTGCACGTAACGTGCCAACTTGACACGCAGAACTTTTACATCGCGCAACATTTTAAGATAAAAGGAAATTATGTTGTTGAGCGGTATCTTAGACCCTACAACCTGCTGATAAACACGACGATATGTCGTCTGGAGGAGACACGAAAGCCGCCAAATTATTATATCTTTTACTTTCAATGTGTTATGTGTCGCTGAATCGCGACAAGGAAGCCGGCTGTTGTCGTGGAATCACTACAGAGGAGAGAAAGGCGCAGAAAACAAAAAACCCCGCCGAAGCGGGGTTCAAAATTGGTCGGCGAGAGAGGATTCGAACCTCCGACCCACTGGTCCCAAACCAGTTGCGCTACCAAGCTGCGCTACTCGCCGATGTACTGCTTTTTGAATTTTTAGTTCAATTCATTAAAAAGTCGTGGTGCGAGGGGGGGGACTTGAACCCCCACGTCCGTAAGAACACTAACACCTGAAGCTAGCGCGTCTACCAATTCCGCCACCTTCGCAATTCACAACTCTTTCAATAATGGGGTGGCTAATGGGATTCGAACCCACGACAACTGGAATCACAATCCAGGGCTCTACCAACTGAGCTATAGCCACCACTGTATTCTTTCACGCGGTACTGACTACTTCTCAGACCACCGCAGCTCTAGCGCCGGGACTAAAATGGCGCGCCCGACAGGATTCGAACCTGAGACCTCTGCCTCCGGAGGGCAGCGCTCTATCCAGCTGAGCTACGGGCGCTTAGCGCCGTTGCGGGGCTGGATATTACGTACCTCCGACCCCGCTGTCTAGTGCTTTTTTGAAAAAAATGCGCGTTTGGTTATGGTTTGCACATTTTGCCGCTTATTCCTCCACTTTCTGCGAGGTAGCGCGGCGGCCCAGACCAAAAAGCTTATACGCCGCGGTCACCGCCACCAGGAAGATCATCCCGACAAACAGCGACATGCGCGTATCTTCATTAAAGTACATTCCGATTAATACGCAAACCAGGAACGCCATCGTCAAATAGTTGGCATACGGGAACAGAATAGAACGGAACGGATGGCTGGCGATGGCCTTTTTATGTGCCTGGCGGAAACGCAGCTGGCTAATCAGGATAACAAACCAGGGCACCATGCCTGGCAGCACGCTGGCGCTGTAGACATAAACGAACACGCGCTGCGGATTCGGGATGATGTAGTTCAGGCAGGAGCCGATCAGCAGGATCACAATCGACACCGCCACCCCCGCAACCGGTACGCCCGCACGCGAAACTTTCGCCATTGCCGCTGGCAGTTGGTTGTTTCTGGACAGCGCGTAGAGCATACGTCCGCAGCTATACATCCCGCTGTTGCAACCTGACAACGCCGCCGTCAGAACCACAAAGTTAATGATGCCTGCTGCCGCCGTGATGCCAATCTTCGCGAAGGTCAAGACAAACGGGCTACCGGTCGTGCCAATTTCATTCCACGGGAAGATGGTTACGATAACGAAGATCGCCCCCACATAGAAAATCAGGATACGCCACAGCACCTTGCCTACGGCGCTGCGCAGCGTAACCTGCGGGTTTTTCGCTTCACCCGCGGTAATACCGATAAGCTCGACCCCCTGATAAGAGGCCACAACGATACACAGTGCCGTCAGGAAGCCCTTCCAGCCGCCCGCAAAGAAGCCGCCGTTTTCGGTCAGGTTACCAAAGCCAATGGCGTGCCCGCCGTTGCCAAAGCCGAAGAAGATAACGCCCAGCCCGACCACAATCATCACGATGATGGTGGTGACTTTGATCATCGCAAACCAGAATTCGATTTCACCATAAAGACGAACCGCGGCAAGGTTTGCCAGTGCCACCAGCCCCACGGCAATCAGCGCCGGTATCCACTGGACCATGTCCGGGAACCAGAACTGCACATAGACCCCTATCGCCGTGATTTCAGAGATGCCAACCGCCATCCACATAAACCAGTATGACCAGGCCGTCAGGTAGCCAAAGAACGGGCTCATATATCGGTGCGCGTAAACGGCGAAGGAAGCCGTGACGGGCTCCATGAAGAGCATTTCGCCCATCGAACGCATGATGAAGAAAACGAACAATCCCGCAATGATATAAGCCAGCAAGACCGAAGGTCCTGCCCATTTGAGCGTGCTTGCGGAGCCCATAAACAGGCCCACGCCGATAGTGCCGCCCAGCGCTATCAGTTCAATATGACGAGCCTCCAGCCCACGCTGTAGCTCCGGTTTTTTCTCTGCCATAGATCCTCGATTGTGTTTGCTGTTTCCCGACTTAAGGCCGGGTATTGTTTTTTAGGGGTACTAAAATACGGGGCGAATGGTTTCTTAAAATGCGGCAAATGGCAAACGATGCATAAAAAAAATGAATGCATTGCACAGATTCGCAGCAGTTTTGCAGGGGAGTTGCAGCGCGAACAGCATATCGCGCTACATTTTGATTACATTTTCCCGGTGTAGTGCCAGGTAAGGTAGCGAAGCAGACGGATCTGTCGTGTAATCCGCGTCGGCTGAGATAGCAGGCGATACAGCCACTCCAGCCCCAGGTTTTGCCAGACTTTGGGCGCACGCTTAACATGGCCGGTAAAGACGTCATACGTTCCGCCAACGCCCATATAAAGGGCATCCGGACACACCTGACGGCAGTCACGCATCAGGATCTCCTGGCGTGGGGAGCCCATCGCCACGGTGATGATTTTCGCTCCACTGTCGCGAACGCGTTCAAACAGCGCCTGTCGGGCCTCTGGTTTGAAGTAGCCATCCTGGCTGCCCACGATGTTAACATTCCATTGACTGCGCAACTTCGCTTCGGTCTGCGCCAGCACCTCCGGCTTACCGCCAATCAGGAATACCGGCGTGCCTTCCGCCCCTGCGCGTGCCATCAGTTGCTCCCAGAGATCGGCCCCTGCCACGCGAGATACATTAGCGCCAGGATACTTTTTGCGGATTGAACGCACCACGCTGATACCGTCGGCATATTTAAATTCAGCCGCTTCTATCAGGCTTCTCACTTCGGCGTTGTCTTCCACCGCCAGCATCTTTTCCGCATTAATGGCGACCAGCGTACCGGATTTCATCTGACCACCAGCGAACAGAAAATCCAGCGCGTGTTGCATATCGCGCCAGCCAATAAGCTGCAGACCGCGCAGCGTATAGCGCGGTGCAGAAGTTTTATCCGTCATGACTTTCCCTACTCACACTTGCGACAGCGTTGTGCTGCCCTGCGGCTCGCGCTTATGCACAAGCCCTGCACTGTCAAACAGCCAGTACAACAGTTTGGCCAGTAACAGGCAGATGCCAAAAACGACCATGAAGAAAACCACGCGCGACACGAATGAATCCAGCCCTTCACGCGCCAGAACGATCATATTGAAAATGGCGCCAAAGCAGAAACTGTGCAAAATAGCCGCCTTATAGCGGTTTGTTTCTTCGTTGCCGCGCACGTAGAGCCAGTCAAACCACTTGATGATCAGCCCCACCACCACCGCCCCCGGCAGGATAAACCAGCTTCCCCCCATCACCACCAGCGAGCCAATCAAAGTAGGTGAGATCGCAAGGCCTGAGTGGTTGTTCAGCACTTCCCAGGTAAAATAGTTTGCCGTGTTGAGTACGACGCCGGGACGGTCTGGCCACAGCCAGGTTGGGATAAAGACATAAAAGTCGCGCACAATAGGCGCAAGGCCCTGGAAATCGATTTTGTCGTAGTTTTGCAGCAACAACGCCAGGTTTTCCCACGGGGAGAAGGTGTCGCGCGTGAGATAGAGGAATGTGTAAAACGCCTCGTCACCGGCTACGTTGAGCCCGTAGCGCTTCAGGGCAAGCCAGAACATACCAACAATGCCAAACACCCCAGCAGCCACCAGCATCCATAAAGAGATCCACCCGCGGATGATGCCGATAAACAGGAAGATTGCGAAAGCGATGATGATATTTGCACGCGTCCCTCCCACAATCATGTAGGTCAGGAAACCGAAGGCGACGGTACTCACCAGGAAAAACAGCCAGGCTTTGCTGTCCTGACGCAGGAAAAAGATCACCAGCATCGCCGGAATGAAGAAGTAGAAGAAACGCTTAAGCGCCACGCCCGACACTTCGGCAGAAAAAATCTGGCTGTAGGACTGGAGCTTGAACAGTAGAAAACCATTGTGCATGAAGAAGATACCCACGCTTACCAGCGCGATCGTCATCAGCATCACCCACGTCAGGTGCGTCTCCACCCGGTTCATGGTGAAGAGCGCCCGGCGCGGCGCGGTGGATTGCGCTGAACGCAGGCGCGTTTTATAGGTGGCGTAGTAGACGGCGTAGAAGCAGGTCGCTGCCAGGATCGCCTGAAGCAGGATCTCGGGCGGGGCAACGCTCACGTCAAACCGGAAGACCAGAATGCTGGTCAGCGGGAATCCGAAAAAGAAGGTCAGAAGAAACAGTAACGAGAAGAAGACGTTAAAGTTAAAACGCACCCGGCGAAACTCGAACCAGGTGAGCGTGGCGATGAATAAAGTGCTCAGAAGCCAAACGATCAGTAAGCCGCTGAATTGCAACTGGCTCATGCTTTGTCTCCTGCAGCGATACGCAGCGCGCGGTGCCACGGCGTGAGGTAGTTCGGGCTAAAGAAGTCGATGGCACTTTTGTCCACCAGCGCCAGTTGTCTCTGCGCTTCGCGGACCACCTCTTCGTTAAGCACATCGGAAGTAAACAGCACCGGCAGATGCTGCTCCGCCATGTCCTGCCAGAATGGGTTTTCGCGATTGAGTACGCAGGGCACACCCGCCTGAATCAGCAGACACAGCGTGCCAATTCCTTGCTGACGCGCAAAGATGAAATAGCCCAGATCGCACCGACGCAGCAGCGCAAGATACTCATCAAATTCCAGCTTATCGTGGAGAATGTGCACATTCCCGGCGCTAAATAACGCGAGTGCCTGCTGGCGGACCTCATCGATATAGGCATCGTTGTTGGCCGGATACCCCATCGGCACAATCACATTGACGGTGTCGCCAAACTGCTGATGTACCGCCCTGAGCGCGGCAAGATGTTCATTGCTGCGATCGCCTGAATTACCCACCAGAATCGTCAGTTTACCCTCGCGCGGCGTATCATTCGCCATGTTGTTCAGCGCCGGGTTCATTCGGGTCGGGAAATAGAGTAGCTCACCGCGTACGTCAGGGTGGCGTTTAGCAAAATAATTGAGATCGCCACGGGTCGCGAAAACGCATCCCACACGCCCCTGCGCCATGCGCCGCAACGGGTAGAAAAGACGGAATTTCCAGCCGCTGGAGACTTCGTAGAGATCGGCTCCCCAGATATGCCAGCTGCACTGCGAAGGTTTGATCCCCCCGCTCAAGAGCGCCAGCCACAGGCCGGTATTAAACTGCCCATGGAAAAAGAAACGTTGCTCACGATCCGCTTTGGCTTTGGCAACAACCGCCTTCGCCAGCGCAGCCTTGTCCGGCCAGAAAGAGAGAGTCAGCGCCGGACACGCCACGCTCAGGCCATTATCCTGACCGGCAACCATAAACTCACGAGCGTCGGGATCCCCCGATGCCAGTTCATCATTGAAGAACCGTAACACGGTCTGGTTATGGTGTGGGATATCCGATCCCAGTATGTGAATCAGTGCAGTCATGCGCGTTTACGCCAAAGTAAAAATACGCCGCAACAGGCAGCGAAATAAACGATATAGGTTGCCATATAGGCCTGAGCCGCCCCCAGCGCACCGTGTGCCGGGATCAACCAGTGTGAGAATGCGGTCAGTAATGCAAACTGGCTGATTTCCGCCAGGATATACAACCGTAGCGAGGCTTTCGCAATCACCAGATAACCAAAAACGTAAGCCCCCACTTTCAGTACATCGCCCACCAGTTGCCAGGCAAACAGATCGCGCATGGCGGTAAACTTCGCGGAGAAGAGCAGCCAGATGGCGACATCGCGCAATAGCCATACGGTTAAACTGGCTGCCGCAACGGCGGGAAGGACAAACCGCAGTGAGCGGGAAATTTCGCGCGTGATATCCTGCCTGGAGGTCAGGCGCGATAAGGTTGGCAGCAAATAGACGCTAAAGGAAGCCGTTATAAATTGGAGGTAGGCATCGGAAATACTGCTCACCCCTTGCCAAATCCCAACTTCGTCCCAGCTGTAATGCGCCGCCAGCAGGTTTCGCATCATCACGTAGGCGACAGGGAGCGTGACGGAGGTGATGAGCGCCATCAGGGTAAATTTTCCCAGCTTGCTTGCCAGCACCTTGTCCCATTGAGGTTTCAGGTAACTCAACGGAATGGTGCCCCGACGCATTAGCATGAACGCCGCCGGAACGACCACTAATGCCGGTACCAGCGCCAGCCCCAGCAACGCGCCTTCATAGCCGCCCAGCCGATAACAAAAATAGTAGGCAATCACGCCGATGACGCTGCCGAGGATTAACGCCAGTGCGTTCCCGGCCGCATCACGAAAGCCTTTCATCAGCGCCAGCAGCAGGTTAGCCCAGGCAATGCCCAGCTGAACCAGCGCGACCAGACGAACCAGCCCCTGATAATGGGTGTGTCCAAATAACCCCTGGCTTATGGGTGCCGCTGCCAGCAGGAAAATAACCGCCATCAGGGTCGAAAAGCCGGTGACCATCGCCGAGGATGTACCGACAACACGGCGAAGCTGGGCCGCATCATCATGGTACTGCGCAACGTATTTCGTGACGCCGTTGAAAATCCCTGCGCCAGCCAGTACCCCAAGGACGGTCACAAGCTGACGGAAATTGCCCGCCAGCCCGACGCCTGAAGGGCCGAATGAGACGGCCAGCAGCTTGACGACCAGTAGCCCGGCGCCAATTTTGACAAGTGTGGACGCGGCGGTCCACACCGATGCTTTTGCCAGAGACATATCAGCCGAAATAACTCAGAAGGGTGTTAATCACCGTACGCTGGTTAACAGGCGCGAGGTTGTAGAACAGTGGCAAACGAAGCAAACGCTCACTTTCTTTCGTGGTGTAGCGATCTTCACCCGCGAAGACCCCAAATGCCTCTCCTGCAGGGCTGGAGTGCAGCGGGATATAGTGGAACACCGCCAGAATTTCGGCTTCTTTTAGCCAGGCAATCAACTTGCTGCGATCGTCATTATCGCGCAGTTTGATGTAGAACATATGGGCATTATGGACGCAATCAGCCGGAAGGGTCGGCAGCTCTATTCGCCCGGCTTGTGCCAGCGGTTGCAGCGCGTCGTAATAAGTTTGCCACAGGGACAGGCGCTGAAGATTAATGCGGTCCGCTGCCTCCAGCTGCGCCCACAGGTATGCCGCCTGCAGATCGGCCATCAGATAGCTTGAGCCAATATCGCGCCAGGTATATTTGTCTACCTGCCCCCGGAAGAACTGGCTGCGGTTGGTGCCTTTTTCACGGATCACTTCCGCGCGCTCGACCAGCGCACGGTCGTTAATCAGCGTCGCACCACCTTCGCCACCGGCGGTATAGTTTTTGGTTTCGTGGAAGCTAAAGCAGCCGATATGGCCGATCGTTCCCAGCGCTCGACCTTTATAGGTCGACATCACGCCCTGAGCGGCATCTTCAACCACGAACAGGTCATGTTTTTTGGCGATCGCCATGATGGTGTCCATCTCACACGCCACTCCCGCGTAGTGAACCGGCACAATCGCGCGCGTTTTATCCGTGATTGCCGCTTCAATCAGCGTCTCATCGATGTTCATGGTATCCGGGCGAATATCCACAAAGACGATTTTCGCACCACGCAGGACAAAGGCATTCGCCGTAGAAACGAAGGTATAGCTCGGCATGATCACTTCATCGCCCGGCTGGATATCCAGCAACAACGCCGCCATTTCCAGCGATGCGGTACAGGACGGGGTCAGCAGGACTTTAGCGCTGTGAAACCGCTGCTCCATCCACTGCTGGCAGCGACGGGTAAAACCACCGTCACCACAGAGTTTGCCGCTGCCCATAGCAGACTGCATATAGTCGAGTTCAGTGCCCACGACGGGTGGTGCGTTAAATGGAATCATCTTGTCACCTGTATAACCAGTAAGCGGTGGCGTCGATGTTGGCACCACTCGCGATATAACGTTTAAGCGCGGCGGTGTTACCCATCTGGGTTGCCACCCGCAGAGTCAAAAGCTGTTGCTGCTGCGCCCAGTGAAGCGCCGCCTGCATGAGTTTTTCGCCCATGCCGCGCCCGGCTAATAAACCAATACGCCCCTCGTTCGCGTTGAGCTTACGAAGCGAGACAAATCCCTCAATCTGGCCGTCTGCAGTGCGAAACACCAGGCACACATGGTCAAAGGTGCCTTTTACCGCGTTCTCAACCCACTGGGCGTAGAAACGCCCACTGTCGTCCGGTGCATACCACGGTGCGCGAAAACGGCTCCGGGCAAACGCCTGCGCCGCCATCTGACGCAGCGCGGGGATATCCTGCTCCGTTGCCACTTCCGCACCGGGCGAATCATGGCGGGCGAGCGTAAGGGACAGATCAACCTCGCCTTCAACCAGCTGAAAACCTTGTTGCTGGAGCGCATCGAGCAGGTCGGCACGGTCTGCGGGGATCCTGGCCTGTACCCGCGGCCAGGCGGTGAAGTCGGCGTCAGTCAGAACCGGCGCATCGTCGCGCAGGCGCACGATGGCTGATGGCAGACCAAAAAAGGCACTCTCCCACTCAAGGGACTCGAGAACCCCCTTCAGGTGGCTCAACGCCAGACACCTTTCGTATCAACCACGTACTGTTGGCGTACGGCATCACCGGACGTCGCTTTAAATTCTTTATGATCCACCAGCAGCACCAGCACATCCGCCGTCGCCAGCGCCTCATCCAGCGCGGTCAACGTACAGTGGCCCGCCAGTTTTGCCGGCAGTTCATGAATATTGGGTTCAACCACCAGCGTTTCGCCGGTGTGCCAGCCAGCGATCATCTCTGCAATCTCCATCGCCGGGCTTTCGCGTAAGTCGTCAATATTCGGTTTGAATGCCAGACCAAAGCAGGCAATTTTCAGCTCACTGGCGCGTTTGCCGCTCTCAGCCAGACAGTCCGCTACGGTGGCTTTCACCTGACTGAGCACCCAGTGTGGCTTGCTGTCATTCACTTCACGCGCGGTGCGGATCAGGCGGGCCTGCGCCGGGTTTTGCGCCACAATAAACCACGGGTCGACAGCGATACAGTGACCGCCCACGCCCGGGCCAGGCTGGAGGATATTCACGCGCGGATGGCGATTCGCCAGGCTAATCAACTCCCAGACGTTAATCCCCTGATCGGCGCAAATCAGCGACAGTTCATTCGCGAAGGCGATATTCACGTCCCGGAAACTGTTTTCCGTGAGCTTGCACATTTCAGCGGTGCGGGAGTTGGTCACCACACATTCGCCTTCAAGGAAAATCTTGTAAAGCGCGCTGGCGCGTGCAGAACAGACTGGCGTCATGCCACCGATCACGCGATCGTTTTTAATCAGCTCTACCATCACCTGACCTGGCAGCACGCGCTCAGGACAGTAAGCAATATTGATATCAGCTTGCTCGCCCGCCTGCTGCGGGAAGCGTAAGTCAGGTCGGGCTTGCGCCAGCCACTGCGCCATCTGTTCGGTAGCACCGACGGGCGAAGTGGATTCCAGAATCACCAGAGCCCCTTTTTTCAGGACCGGTGCAATCGATTTTGCCGCCGCTTCGACGTAAGCCATGTCGGGCTCATGGTCGCCTTTAAAGGGGGTTGGCACCGCAATAAGATATGCATCTGCCTCGACCGGCGTCGTGCTGGCACGCAGGAATCCGCCATCAACCGCCTCTTTCACCACGCGGTCGAGATCGGGCTCCACGATATGAATTTCGCCACGGTTAATGGTTTCCACCGCACGCGCGTTGATATCCACGCCCACAACCTGTTTTTGACGGGAGGCAAACGCTGCCGCTGTGGGCAAGCCAATGTAGCCAAGACCAATGACAGAGATGGTAGTAAAACTCATAGCGATACCCGATTGTGTTTAAGTGCATGCAAAATACGGCCACAAGCCTGCCCATCGCCATACGGGTTATGGGCCCGGCTCATCGCCTGATACTCTTCGTCGTCGTGAAGCAGGCGCGTCACCTCTTCGACGATCAGCTGTGCATTGGTGCCGACCAGACGTACCGTGCCCGCTTTCACCGCTTCCGGGCGTTCAGTCGTTTCACGCATGACCAGCACAGGCTTGCCGAGAGACGGCGCCTCTTCCTGAATACCACCGGAATCGGTCAGGATCAGCCAGGCGTGGTTCATCAGCCAGACAAACGGCAAGTAGTCCTGCGGTTCAATCAGCAGGACGTTTTCTATATGCCCAAGGATACGGTTGACCGGCTCGCTGACGTTAGGATTAAGGTGCACCGGGTAGACAATCTGCACATCCTGATTCTGCGCGGCGATTTCCGCCAGGGCATGACAGATTTGCTCAAAGCCGCGTCCAAAGCTCTCGCGACGATGGCCGGTGACCAGAATGGTTTTTTTGCCATTGTTCAGGAAGGGGTAGCGTGCGGCGAGTTCTTTCTGAAGATCGTTGTTTGACAGCACGCGGTCACGAACCCAAATCAGGGCATCAATCACCGTATTCCCGGTGACAAAGATTTTGTTGTCGGCAATATTTTCACGCAGCAGGTTCTGTCGTGAATTTTCGGTGGGCGCAAAATGGTACATCGCCAGATGGCCGGTGAGTGTGCGGTTGGCCTCTTCGGGCCACGGCGAATAAAGGTTGCCGGTACGCAGACCCGCCTCAACATGGCCGACAGGAATTCGCTGGTAAAACGCAGCCAGGCTGGTTGCCACCGTGGTGGTGGTATCGCCATGCACCAGAACCACGTCAGGTTTGAAGGACTCCAGAATCGGCTTGAGCTCTTGCAGAATACGGCAGGTTATCTCCGTTAACCCCTGCCCCGGTTTCATAATATTGAGATCGTAATCCGGGACGATAGAAAAGAGAGTTAAGACCTGATCGAGCATCTCACGGTGTTGGGCAGTGACGCACACTTTCGCTTCAATATCAGGATCACTGGCCAGCGCATGAACCAGAGGTGCCATCTTAATGGCCTCCGGCCTGGTGCCAAATACGGTAAGTACTTTCACATCGATTCTCTTCGATTAAACGATGAAGGCCGCAGCCTTCATCGTAGACGGCGTTCTTAGTTAGTGCGACGACGCGTTAACGCCACGCCTGCGCCAGTCAGTGCACCCACAATCCCCCACATGATCATCAGGAATGCGCGGCGCGGACTATCGCGTTTTACAGGTTCTTCAGGCGTTCGCAAATAACGATAGGTCTGAAAACGCGGGTCCATTGTTGGACCGACATTCAGGGTGTTCAGCATCGCGCGGTTTTGATCGTAGTCGAGGTCAAAATCAGGGCCAACGGCCTGGAGGTTTTCCAGTCGAGCCTGCAGCATTGGGCGCCCGAGAAGAAACATTTCTGAATCAGGCAGTTCATCTGCCGGCACGTCCGTCTCGGTGCGGGAAATATTGTGCTGTTCGGCAATTTTCAGCGCCTGCTCAATATTGTGTACACGGCGGGCGAAGATGGCTTTAGCCACCTCTTCCTGACGTTTAACCTGCGCTTTCATCTGGATAGTACGGGCAGCCCAGGCACCTTTCAGCTCTTCATTAAGGTGGCTTGCCGCACGCTGGCTGGCAAAGGCAACGTACTGGCGCAACAGGTTATTGGCATCCGGCGCGGTTTCGGCAATCAGTTTGACGCTGTCGTTGACGTTACGCAGCGCATCTCCCGGCATAAACTGAATGTTGTTAATCATGTCATCCAGCAGCGCGGCATCGGCTTTACTGTTGCCCACCATCCGTTGCTTGTAATAATCCGTCTGGCTCCAGAAATCACGGCGCGTATCCCAGGAAGCCAGCTGCATCACAAACTCTTTATAGGCCTCATCCATGACGGAAGCCTGATCTGGGGTGGCCAGATTGGCTTTGATATCCAGGTTACGCAGGAACTGCTGCTGGGAATAGAACCCCCCGAGCATATTAACCGTTGGTTTATCAGTGATTGCCGTAGCGCTCCACTCTTGTTTTGCAAAGAAGGTGTAGGCCAGCGCTAACAATGCAAACCCCAGCGCGATCCCCGCAATCCAAAGTTTGCCTGCCCACAACACGCGAAACAAACCCCGAATATCCAGCTCATTCTCAGTTACCACTGATTTCGCTCCCGCCAACGGTTGAGTCATCATAGTCCCGGTTTTACTTAGTTAATGTTGTATTGTTGCCACTGTTGCGACGCATCCTGCGTTTAAGACGTTTAATAAACCGCGCCACTTTCCATGCGCGCTTAATGCAGTAGCCGTACAGGAAAAACGCTAGCAAGAATAATACCAACATGACCCATTCAGGGATGAAATGAGCATATTCCGCAGCCACCCCAATTGCCGCCAGAATAGCGGCAGCCAGGGTAATCAGCACAAACGCCTGACGTGAAGTAAAACCGGCACGCATGATGAGATGGTGAATATGCTGGCGATCGGGAGAGAAAGGACTCATTCCTTTACGCAGACGACGATACATAATCGCCACCATATCCATTAGCGGAATGGCAATAATCCACAGCGCTGTTACCGGGCTAATCGGGTGGGTTTTACCCTGAGTAGTCTCCAGCAAAATCCAGATAACGGTAAAGCCGATCAGCGTACTGCCCGCATCACCCATAAACACTTTATAGCGACGACCGAGCGCACCGAGATTTAAGAGGATATAAGGCAGAATGGCGGCAATCATGGCAAAACACCACATCGACAGGCTGTACTGACCATCGAACCATAAAATGATGCCGATTGCGGCAAACGAAACCGACGACAATCCACCGAGCAGGCCGTCAATACCATCCACCATGTTGAAAGCATTTATCGCCGCCCAGACGGCAAACAGTGTCAGGAAGAAGCCAAAGGGCCCCAGTACTAACTCCCAGGGTCCGAACACATAACCGAGGCTTCTCAGATATAGCCCACCAACGACCATCATGATAACGCCAATGGCGGCCTGGACGGTGGCGCGAATTTTTACCGCGATATCGAACCGATCATCCAGCGCCCCGACTAACACCAGGACACCGGCGCAGGCAAGGTAGAGGGCGGCGTGTGGAATATAATAATCCGCAATACCAAACGTGAAACAGATACCAGCGTAAACAGAAATCCCTCCAACCAGAGGAATAAGTCCCTGATGACGTTTACGAAAATTAGGCTTATCCACCAACCCTATTCTTTTGGCCACCTTACGCGCGATGAACAAAAAACAGGTTGTGAATAAAAAAATACTGATTAGCTCAGTAACGGCGGTGAGTAGATTCACAATGGATTGCTCTCAACAAAAGTTAGTCCCGGAAGTATAACCATGAAGCCCCTGCCTCAGAAGTAATAAAGAAGGCTTCTTACAACTCCCTTTGTATATTTTTCAATCAATTATTTCGTTAACTGCACAAACAGTCTTATTGTCGCACTGACTGGTCTGAAATGGGAGTCTGCATTAATAGCGTATAAGCCATAAAAGAAAAACGCCACGTAAAAACGTGGCGCTTGCTGGCTTTATTTGCGTTACGAGCGTTTCATCATATCGAAGAAATCGTCGTTAGTTTTGGTCATCGCCAGTTTGTTAATGAGGAACTCCATTGCGTCGATTTCACCCATTGGATGGATGATTTTGCGCAGGATCCACATTTTCTGCAGCTCTTCCTGGGTGGTGAGCAGCTCTTCTTTACGGGTACCGGAACGGTTATAGTCGATAGCCGGGAAGACGCGTTTCTCAGCAATTTTACGAGAGAGGTGCAGTTCCATGTTACCTGTACCTTTAAACTCTTCGTAAATAACTTCGTCCATTTTGGAACCCGTATCGATCAGCGCCGTAGCGATGATGGTCAGGCTGCCGCCCTCTTCCACGTTACGTGCCGCACCGAAGAAGCGCTTTGGACGATGCAGGGCGTTAGCGTCCACACCCCCCGTCAGCACTTTACCGGAAGCCGGAACGACGGTGTTGTAGGCACGCGCCAGACGGGTGATGGAGTCGAGCAGGATGATCACGTCTTTCTTGTGTTCAACCAGGCGTTTCGCCTTCTCGATAACCATTTCCGCAACCTGAACGTGGCGAGATGCGGGTTCGTCAAAGGTAGAAGCAACCACTTCACCTTTAACCAGACGCTGCATCTCGGTCACTTCTTCCGGACGTTCGTCAATCAGCAGTACCATCAGTACGCAGTCTGGGTGGTTATAAGCGATGCTCTGCGCGATATTCTGCAGCAGCATGGTTTTACCCGCTTTTGGCGGTGCGACGATCAGACCACGCTGGCCACGACCGATTGGCGATGCCAGATCCAGGACGCGAGCGGTTAAATCTTCAGTTGAGCCGTTACCACGCTCCATGCGCAGGCGAGAGTTCGCGTGCAGCGGCGTTAAGTTCTCAAACAGGATCTTATTGCGGGAGTTTTCCGGTTTGTCGAAGTTAACTTCATTCACTTTCAACAGCGCAAAGTAGCGTTCACCCTCTTTTGGAGGACGAATCTTACCTGAAATGGTGTCACCAGTGCGGAGGTTGAAACGGCGGATTTGGCTAGGGGATACGTAGATGTCGTCAGGGCCGGCGAGGTAGGAGCTGTCTGCAGAGCGGAGGAAACCAAATCCGTCTTGCAATATCTCCAGCACACCGTCGCCAAAGATATCTTCGCCACTCTTAGCGTGCTGCTTCAGGATGGCGAAAATGATGTCCTGCTTGCGCATACGAGCCTGGTTTTCCAGCCCCATATTTTCGCCGAGAGTGATCAGCTCAGAAACCGGCGTATTCTTTAATTCGGTAAGATTCATAATGGTGTGGGTTCTTAAACTCGGGGTGATACTCGAACTTAATGTTGTGAATGGTATGGCAGGGTCATCCATGCCTGTTTAGCGGCCATCAACTCATGTCTGTTCGCTGTCTGGTCACAGGGAAAAAACGCAGAACTGAAACGACAAGACGGATTGAGTGACAAGCCCGGAATTTAGCAACTTCACGCACTGTTTGTGTCAACAACGGGAAGTATCGGGTAAAACAAGATTCAAACAACAAGATATGTTTAAAACGAAGTCATAGCTAACTTAGCACGACTTCAGCCGGGCGTCCAGAGTTCCACATAATTTAGGCGCTCTGGACGCGCAGCAAAGAAACCTTACGCCAGGTTAGCGTCGAGGAACTCTTTCAGTTGACCTTTGGACAGTGCGCCCACTTTGGTCGCTGCCACTTCGCCGTTTTTGAACAGCAGCAGGGTCGGAATGCCACGGATACCGTATTTTGGTGCAGTGCCCGGGTTCTGGTCGATGTTCAGCTTGGCAACGGTCAGTTTGCCCTGATATTCGTCAGCGATCTCATCCAGAATCGGGGCGATCATTTTGCAAGGACCACACCATTCAGCCCAGAAATCGACGAGTGTCAGCCCGTCAGCCTTAAGTACGTCCGTGTCAAAACTGTCGTCAGTCAGGTGAATAATTTTATCGCTCATATATAACTCCACAGGAATAAGCCTGGTGCGTTGGTTTCGCCCTCATCAACGACGTGTTGATGTCGCATTAACCAACTAAAGGTTGACTTTATTTCACCGGATACGCTTTCGTAAAGCAATAGTAAGCTGATATTCTACCACACTATGAGCAAAACACATTTAACAGAACAGAAGTTTTCCGACTTCGCCCTGCACCCAAAAGTGATCGAAGCCCTTGAAAATAAAGGGTTTCATAACTGCACGCCCATTCAGGCTCTCGCCCTGCCGCTGACGCTGGCGGGACGTGACGTAGCAGGACAGGCGCAAACCGGTACTGGCAAAACGATGGCGTTTTTAACGTCAACGTTTCATTATTTACTTTCTCATCCAGCGATTGCAGACCGCAAAGTTAACCAGCCGCGCGCGCTAATTATGGCCCCGACGCGAGAACTGGCGGTACAGATCCACGCAGACGCTGAACCCCTGATGCAGGCTACGGGCCTGAAAATCGGCCTGGCTTATGGCGGCGATGGTTACGATAAGCAGCTGAAAGTGCTGGAAAGCGGTGTGGATATCCTGATCGGTACCACCGGCCGTCTTATCGACTACGCAAAACAGAACCACATTAACCTTGGTGCCATCCAGGTTGTGGTGCTGGATGAAGCTGACCGTATGTACGATCTGGGCTTCATTAAAGATATCCGCTGGCTGTTCCGCCGCATGCCACCCGCGAATCAGCGCCTCAACATGCTGTTCTCTGCGACCCTGTCGTATCGCGTACGCGAGCTGGCATTCGAGCAGATGAACAACGCCGAATATGTGGAAGTGGAACCCGAGCAGAAAACCGGCCACCGTATCAAAGAAGAACTCTTCTATCCTTCCAATGAAGAGAAAATGCGTCTGCTGCAAACGCTGATTGAAGAAGAGTGGCCAGACCGCGCCATTATCTTCGCGAACACCAAGCACCGCTGTGAAGATATCTGGGGCCATCTGGCTGCAGATGGTCACCGTGTTGGCCTGCTGACGGGCGATGTCGCGCAGAAAAAACGCCTGCGTATTCTTGAAGAATTCACCCGTGGCGATCTCGATATTCTGGTCGCCACCGACGTCGCAGCGCGCGGCCTGCACATTCCAGCCGTTACGCACGTCTTTAACTATGACCTGCCGGATGACTGCGAAGACTATGTACACCGTATCGGTCGTACCGGTCGTGCGGGTGCAAGCGGCCACTCTATCAGCCTCGCGTGTGAAGAGTATGCGCTGAACCTGCCGGCGATTGAGACGTACATCGGCCATTCTATTCCGGTGAGTAAGTACAACCCGGATGCGCTATTAAGCGAACTGCCGCCGGCTAAGCGCCTTACCCGCGCCCGTTCCGGCAATGGCCCGCGTCGATCTGGCGCGCCGCGTAATCGTCGTCGCTCAGGTTAAAAAATTATGCTCAGCTCCACCTCGCTTTATGCGGCAATTGATCTCGGTTCGAATAGTTTTCATATGCTGGTTGTGCGCGAGGTGGCGGGAAGCATACAAACGCTGACGCGCATTAAGCGCAAGGTCCGCCTCGCGGCGGGCCTGAGCAGCGATAATCACCTCTCTCCTGAAGCCATGGAACGTGGCTGGCAGTGCCTGCGACTCTTTGCAGAGCGTCTGCAGGATATCCCGCATTCCCAAATCACCGTCGTCGCCACAGCGACACTCCGCCTGGCGGTTAACGCCGTGGATTTTATTGCCAAAGCGCAGGAAATTCTCGGTTGTCCGGTGCAGGTTATCAGCGGTGAAGAAGAAGCGCGCCTGATTTATCAGGGCGTTGCGCACACCACGGGAGGCGACGATCGTCGTCTGGTTGTGGATATCGGGGGCGCCAGTACCGAACTCGTGACCGGCACCGGTGCGCAGGCAACGTCGCTATTCAGCCTGTCGATGGGTTGCGTAACCTGGCTTGAGCGCTACTTTACTGACCGCAATCTGGGTCAGGAGAACTTCGACGAGGCGGAAACTGCCGCACGCGAGGTGTTACGCCCGGTGATGGACGAACTGCGCTACCACGGCTGGAAAGTCTGCGTGGGGGCCTCCGGTACCGTGCAGGCATTGCAGGAAATTATGATGGCGCAGGGCATGGATGAGCGGATCACGCTTGCCAAGCTTCAGCAGCTTAAACAGCGGGCCATTCAGTGCGGGCGTCTGGAAGAGCTGGAAATTGAAGGACTGACGCTTGAACGCGCGCTGGTATTCCCGAGCGGGCTCGCGATCCTGATCGCCATCTTCACCGAGCTGAACATCAAATGTATGACGCTGGCGGGCGGCGCGCTGCGTGAAGGTCTGGTCTACGGGATGTTGCACCTGTCGGTCGATCAGGACATTCGCAGCCGTACCCTGCGAAACGTGCAGCGTCGTTTCCTGGTTGATATCGATCAGGCAGGCCGCGTGGCACAGCTGGCGTCACGCTTCGCCGATGATGTGGCTAATGCCTGGGATCTGGACCCTTTGAGTCGTGATCTGCTGCTAAGTGCCTGTGCACTGCATGAAATCGGGTTGAGCATTGATTTTAAACAGGCTCCAGCTCATGCCGCTTATCTGGTGCGTAACCTTGATTTACCCGGCTATACCCCTGCGCAAAAAAAGTTGCTGGCAACGCTGCTGCTGAACCAGACCAACGCCGTTGACCTCTCCTCTTTGCATCAGCAAAACGCCGTACCGCCGCGCGTAGCCGAGCATATGTGCCGCCTGCTGCGTCTGGCTATTTTGTTTGCCAGCCGCCGCCGCGATGATTTGCTGCCGGCACTCAATCTGGTGGCGGATGACGAAAAGCTTTCGCTGACGTTGCCGGAAAACTGGCTGGATAATCATCCGCTTGGGGCGGAGATGGTCGAGCAGGAGTGTCAGTGGCAAAGCTACGTACACTGGGTGCTTGAGGTGAAATAACAGGGCGGACATGCCCGGTAGCGCTACGCTTGCCGGGCGTGTAACAACCTACCCCTTCTCTTTGGCTTTCGCCAGCATGGCGCGGATGTTAGCGACGTTCGCCTGCCCCTTATGCATCCGCTCTTCAGCCGTAATCACTTTACGCTCCTGCTCCCAGATGAGGTCGTCCTGCGGAAGTTCCAGCAGGAAACGGCTCGGCTCCGGGCGCACCAGTTCGCCATATTGTCTACGCTCTTTGCACAGCGTGAAGGTCAGCTCTTTCTGAGCGCGCGTGATGCCTACATAGGCCAGACGGCGCTCCTCATCGACGTTATCTTCATCAATGCTGCTCTGGTGCGGCAGTAACCCCTCTTCCATGCCAACCAGATAGACATACGGG
Organism: Enterobacter sp. PTB; assembly: GCF_051130085.1. Lineage (NCBI taxonomy): Bacteria > Pseudomonadati > Pseudomonadota > Gammaproteobacteria > Enterobacterales > Enterobacteriaceae > Enterobacter > Enterobacter sp. PTB. The sequence continues at coordinate 14,642 of NZ_JBDKEE010000021.1, read as the reverse complement.
AATTCCAGACCTTTTGATGCATGCAGCGTCATCAGCTGAACCTGATCGGCCTCTTCTTCGCTCTCGCCGCGCTCCATCATATCGCGCAGGGTAAAGCGGGTAACCACCTGCGTCAGGGTCATCGGTTCATCAATCTCCGAGCCTTCCAGCATTTCAGTCATCCAGCTGAACAGCTGGTTAACGTTTTTCATGCGCATCTCGGCCGCTTTCGGACTGGCGGAGGTTTCATACAGCCAGGACTCGTAGTCGATACCGTGGATAAGGTCGCGCACGGCGGCGATAGGTTCGCGCTCTGCCAGCCGCTGCACTTCACCAAGCCAGTGGGTAAAGCGGGTTAATGAATCGTAGCCGCGTCCGGTGAGTGTCTGACTCAGCCCCATATCGAAGCTGGCAGTAAACAGACTCTTATTACGCGTCATCGCCCACTCGCCAAGCTTTTGTAGCGTCGCCGGGCCAATTTCCCGTTTCGGGGTATTCACGATACGCAGAAACGCGCTGTCATCATCCGGGTTAGTGAGCACACGCAGGTAGGCCAGAAGATCTTTGATTTCGGGCCGCGAGAAAAAGGAGGTCCCGCCCGAAATTTTGTACGGGATGCGGTTTTGCATCAGCATCTTTTCAAAGACGCGTGACTGATGGTTGCCGCGATAGAGGATCGCATAGTCTTTGTATTCGGTTTTATTGACGAAGTGGTGGGCGATGAGTTCGCCTGTGACCCGCTCCGCTTCGTGCTCTTCATTGTTGGCGCTGAGCACTTTTAGCTCTGTACCGTAACCCAGTTCGGAGAACAGGCGTTTTTCGAACACGTGCGGGTTGTTGGCGATCAGGATATTCGCGGCTTTAAGGATACGCCCGGAGGAACGGTAGTTCTGCTCCAGTTTGATCACCTGCAGCGCCGGGAAATCTTTGCTCAGCAGGACCAGGTTTTGCGGACGCGCACCGCGCCAGGAGTAAATGGACTGATCGTCATCACCGACCACCGTGAAACGCGCGCGCTGTCCCACCAGCAGTTTCACCAGTTCATACTGGCTGGTATTGGTGTCCTGATACTCATCCACCAGCAGGTAGCGGATTTTATTCTGCCAGCGCTCACGCACCTCTTCATTACGCTGCAGCAGTAGCGTGGGAAGCAGGATCAGGTCGTCGAAATCCAGCACGTTACAGGCTTTCATATGCGCATCGTACAGACCGTAGCAGTGGGCGAAGATCCGATCCCGCTCGCCTTTGGCGATCGCCGCGGCCTGGGCCGGGGTCATCAGATCGTTTTTCCAGTTGGAGATCGTTGAGATCAGCTGCTGCAGCAGAACCTTATCATCTTCGATCAGCCCCTCGGTGAGCTCCTTGAGCAGGGCCACCTGGTCGGTATCGTCAAACAGTGAGAAGTTGGATTTCATCCCCAGCGCGGCATATTCACGTTTGATGATATCCAGCCCCAGCGTATGGAAGGTGGAAATCATCAGACCGCGCGCCTCTTTACGCCCCAGCGTCTGGCCGACACGCTCTTTCATCTCGCGCGCTGCTTTGTTGGTGAACGTCACCGCCGCGATGTGGCGAGCCTGATACCCGCAGCCGCGGATCAGGTGGGCAATCTTATTGGTAATGACGCGCGTTTTGCCGGATCCCGCGCCCGCCAGCACCAGACAGGGTCCAGTGACAAATTCGACGGCTTGTTGTTGTCCGGGGTTTAAACGCATAAATGATCACTCAATGAAAGTCAGGAGGGGAGAATAACAGCGTGGTAGTATAGCGAGCCTAATCCATACCACTCAAGGCACGATCATGGCAAAAACCGCGGCAGCACTGCATATCCTTGTAAAAGAAGAAAAACTGGCTCTGGATCTTCTCGAGCAGATCAAAAACGGCGCCGACTTCGGCAAACTGGCGAAGAAACACTCTATTTGTCCGTCAGGTAAACGCGGCGGTGATTTAGGTGAATTCCGTCAGGGTCAAATGGTTCCGGCGTTCGATAAAGTGGTCTTTTCCTGCCCGGTGCTGGAACCCACAGGCCCACTGCACACGCAGTTTGGCTACCATGTTATTAAGGTTCTGTACCGCAAATAACAGCAAGGCCTTCTCTCAGAGAAGGCCTTGTACGTTTAGTCAGGTCAGGGCATCAGCCCGCCCGGGTATTAACCTGCTACCGCGATACGTTTCATATCGGTCATGTAGCCACGCAGTTTCTGGCCCACTTTCTCGATTTCATGGCCGCGAATGGCTTCGTTTACATCACGCAGCTGCGCGTTATCCACTGCACCTTCCGCAATCGCTTTGCCCAGGTCGCCCGGCTGCAGAGTCGTCATGAACTCTTTCAGCAGCGGTACGCAAGCGTAAGAGAACAGGTAGTTACCGTACTCGGCGGTATCAGAGATAACCACGTTCATTTCGTACAGACGCTTACGGGCGATGGTGTTCGCAATCAGCGGCAGCTCGTGCAGTGATTCATAGTAGGCAGACTCTTCGATGATGCCGGAATCCACCATGGTTTCGAACGCCAGCTCAACGCCAGCTTTCACCATCGCAATCATCAGAACGCCTTTATCGAAGTACTCCTGCTCGCCGATTTTACCTTCAAACTGTGGGGCGGTTTCAAAAGCGGTTTTACCGGTCTCTTCACGCCAGGTCAGCAGTTTCTTATCGTCGTTAGCCCAGTCCGCCATCATGCCGGAAGAGAACTCGCCGGAGATAATGTCGTCCATATGTTTCTGGAACAGCGGTGCCATGATCGTTTTCAGCTGTTCAGACAGCGCGTAAGCACGCAGTTTCGCCGGGTTGGACAGACGGTCCATCATCAGCGTGATACCGCCCTGCTTCAGCGCTTCGGTGATCGTTTCCCAGCCGAACTGAATTAGTTTTTCTGCGTATGCCGGGTCTGTACCCTCTTCCACCAGCTTGTCGAAGCACAGCAGAGAGCCCGCCTGCAGCATACCGCACAGGATGGTTTGCTCACCCATCAGGTCAGATTTTACTTCCGCGACGAAAGACGATTCCAGAACGCCCGCACGGTGGCCACCCGTTGCTGCAGCCCATGCTTTGGCGATCGCCATACCTTCACCTTTGGGATCGTTTTCCGGGTGAACGGCGATAAGCGTTGGCACGCCGAAGCCACGTTTGTACTCTTCACGTACTTCTGTACCCGGGCACTTCGGTGCCACCATCACAACGGTGATGTCTTTACGGATCTGCTCGCCCACTTCAACGATGTTAAAGCCGTGGGAGTAACCCAACGCCGCACCGTCTTTCATCAGCGGCTGCACGGAACGCACAACGTCAGAGTGCTGTTTGTCTGGCGTCAGGTTAACCACCAGGTCTGCCTGGGGGATCAGTTCTTCGTAGGTACCGACTTTAAAACCGTTTTCGGTCGCTTTGCGCCAGGACGCACGCTTCTCAGCAATCGCTTCTTTACGCAGGGCATAGGAGATATCCAGACCGGAGTCACGCATGTTCAGGCCCTGGTTCAGACCCTGGGCGCCGCAGCCGACGATGACCACTTTTTTACCCTGAAGGTAGCTCGCGCCATCGGCAAATTCGTCGCGCGCCATAAAGCGGCATTTGCCCAGCTGCGCCAGCTGCTGGCGCAAATTCAGTGTATTAAAGTAGTTAGCCATAATGGACTCCGTGATGTTGTGTTGTTGTGCTTATTGTTCGGTTCGCTTTTGCGAGAATGAACTTACTATATGACAGGAAATTTATTGCGGAAATTGATATATTCACAACGTCACGTTGCAATATTTGCAATGTAAAAAGGGGGAGTGAAATCAGTGGATTTACGCGATCTGAAAATGTTCCTGCATCTGGCGGAAAGCCGTCACTTTGGGCGCAGCGCCCGGGCGATGCACGTCAGTCCCTCCACGCTTTCGCGCCAGATCCAGCGCCTTGAGGAAGACCTCGGTCAGCCCCTGTTTGTACGCGACAACCGCACCGTCACCCTGACGGAAGCCGGTGAGGAGTTACGGGTCTTTGCCCAACAAACGCTGCTGCAGTATCAACAGCTGCGACACACCATTGACCAGAAAGGGCCATCGCTGTCCGGCGAGCTGCATATTTTCTGCTCCGTGACCGCGGCCTATAGCCATCTGCCGCCGATTCTTGACCGTTTTCGCGCAGAACAACCGTCGGTGGAAATTAAACTCACCACCGGTGATGCCGCCGACGCAATGGAAAAAGTGGTGACAGGCGAGGCGGATCTCGCCATTGCCGGGAAACCCGAAACCCTGCCAGGCGCTGTCGCGTTCTCAATGCTGGAGAACCTGGCGGTCGTGTTGATTGCCCCCGCGTTACCCTGCCCGGTGCGTAATCAGGTGTCGGTGGAAAAACCGGACTGGTCCACGGTGCCTTTTATCATGGCCGATCAGGGGCCGGTGCGCCGACGTATTGAGCTCTGGTTTCGTCGCCAGAAGATCAGCAACCCGTCGATTTACGCGACGGTTGGCGGGCATGAGGCGATGGTGTCAATGGTGGCGCTGGGCTGCGGCGTGGCACTGCTGCCGGAAGTGGTCCTGGAGAACAGCCCGGAACCGGTGCGTAATCGCGTGATGATTCTGGAGCGCAGCGACGAAAAAACGCCGTTTGAGCTTGGCGTATGCGCACAAAAAAAGCGGCTGCAGGAGCCGCTTATTGATGCCTTCTGGCAGATACTGCCTAACCACTAGCCCGCCAGGAAGAACCTGAACGCCGGGTTATGGGTTTCATCGTGACACTCATAGCCCAACTCATTCAGCCGCGTTTCGAAATCAGGCTCGTGCTCGCCCAGTTCGAAGGCGGCCAGCACGCGTCCATAATCGGTACCGTGGCTGCGGTAGTGGAACAGAGAGATGTTCCAGTGCGTGCCCAGCGTATGCAGGAACTTGAGCAACGCGCCCGGTGACTCCGGGAACTCGAAGCTGTAGAGACGTTCCTGCAGCGGCTTCGACGGACGCCCGCCCACCATATAACGCACGTGCAGTTTCGCCATCTCATCGTCGGAGAGATCCACGACGCTGTAACCACCTTCGTGGAGCAGGTGGAGGATCTCTTTACGCTCTTCGAGCCCACGGCTTAACCGTACGCCGACAAAAATGCAGGCATCTCGTGCGTCGGCAAAACGGTAGTTAAACTCCGTGACTGAACGGCCGCCCAGCAGCTGACAAAACTTCAGGAAGCTGCCCTTCTCTTCCGGAATGGTAACCGCCAGCAGCGCTTCGCGTTGCTCACCCAGCTCGCAGCGTTCGGAAACATAGCGCAGACCGTGGAAGTTCACGTTGGCACCAGAAAGGACATGCGCCAGACGCTCGCCGCGGATGTTGTGCTGCGCGATGTATTTCTTCATCCCCGCCAGCGCCAGCGCGCCGGAAGGTTCCGCTACCGCACGCACATCTTCGAACAGATCTTTCATTGCGGCGCAAATGGCGTCGCTGTCGACGGTGATAATATCGTCGAGATACTCCTGGCAAAGACGGAAGGTTTCATCGCCAATGCGTTTAACCGCCACGCCTTCAGCAAACAGCCCGACGCGTGGTAAGTCCACCGGATGACCGGCATCCAGCGCCGCTTTCAGACAGGCCGAGTCTTCCGCCTCAACGGCAATCACTTTGATTTGCGGCATCAGCTGTTTGATCAGCACCGCTACGCCCGCCGCGAGGCCGCCACCGCCAACCGGCACGAAGACGCGGTCGAGATGCGCATCCTGCTGCAGCAGCTCAAGCGCCAGCGTCCCCTGCCCGGCAATGACCATCGGATGATCGAACGGCGGCACCCAGGTAAACCCCTGTTGCTGCGCCAGCTCTATCGCTTTTGCTTTGGCTTCGTCAAAGTTTGCGCCGTGGAGCAACACTTCACCGCCGAAACCGCGTACGGCATCCACTTTGATATCGGCAGTAGCAACCGGCATAACAATCAGCGCTTTCAGCCCCAGGCGCGCAGAGGAGAACGCGACGCCCTGCGCGTGGTTGCCCGCAGAGGCGGTAATTACCCCCCGCGCTTTTTGCTCGTCGGTCAACCCGGCCATCATCGCGTAGGCGCCACGCAGCTTGAAGCTGTGTACCGGCTGGCGGTCTTCGCGTTTCACCAGAATCACGTTATCGAGGCGCGAGGAGAGTTTCTCCATTTTCTGCAGCGGCGTAACCTGCACGGCTTCATAGACCGGTGCACGTAGCACCGCCCTGAGGTATTCCGCCCCCTCAGGGGCGGCGGATAACGGTTGCGACTCGGCCATCATTAGCCCCCAAGTTTCGATTTGTCGCGCACCGCGCCTTTATCTGCACTGGTGGCAAGGCTCGCATAGGCACGCAGGGCGAAGGAGACGTCGCGCTGGCGATCTTTTGGCGTCCAGGCTTTGTCACCGCGAGCTTCCTGGGCTTCACGACGCGCCGCAATCTCCTGGTCGCTCAGTTTCAACTGAATACCGCGATTCGGGATATCAATTTCGATCAGGTCGCCATCTTCAATAATCGCGATGTTGCCGCCGCTTGCCGCTTCCGGTGACACGTGGCCAATGGAGAGACCAGACGTACCGCCAGAGAAACGTCCGTCGGTGATCAGCGCACAGGCTTTACCGAGGCCCATGGATTTCAGGAAGGTAGTGGGATAGAGCATCTCCTGCATACCCGGCCCGCCTTTCGGCCCTTCGTAGCGAATGACAACCACGTCGCCTTCCACCACTTTACCACCGAGAATAGCCTCTACCGCGTCGTCCTGGCTTTCGTACACTTTTGCCGGGCCGGTGAATTTGAGAATGCTGTCATCCACGCCTGCGGTTTTTACAATACAGCCGTTTTCTGCAAAGTTACCGTAGAGCACGGCCAGACCGCCGTCCTTGCTGTAGGCATGTTCCAGTGAGCGAATACAGCCTTCTGCACGATCGTCATCCAGCGTGTCCCAGCGGCAATCCTGTGAGAAGGCCTGGGTGGTACGAATACCTGCCGGGCCGGCGCGGAACATCTTTTTCACCGCATCGTCTTTCGTGAGCATGACGTCGTATTTGTCCAGCGACTCCGGCAGCGTCAGGCCGAGCACGTTTTTGACGTTGCGGTTCAGCAGCCCGGCGCGATCCAGCTCACCGAGAATACCCAGTACGCCACCCGCACGGTGGACATCTTCCATGTGGTATTTCTGAGTACTCGGCGCAACTTTACAGAGCTGCGGTACTTTGCGGGACAGCTTGTCGATATCGCTCATGGTGAAGTCGATTTCAGCCTCCTGCGCAGCGGCCAGCAGGTGGAGAACGGTGTTGGTGGAACCGCCCATGGCGATATCCAGCGTCATGGCATTTTCAAACGCGGCTTTGCTGGCGATATTACGCGGCAGCGCGCTTTCATCATCTTGCTCGTAGTAGCGTTTGGTCAGCTCAACGATGCGTTTACCGGCATTGAGGAACAGCTGTTTACGGTCGGCGTGGGTCGCCAGCAGCGAGCCGTTGCCCGGCTGAGACAGACCCAGCGCTTCGGTCAGACAGTTCATGGAGTTCGCGGTGAACATACCTGAGCAGGAGCCACAGGTTGGACACGCAGAACGTTCAACCTGATCGCTTTGCTCATCAGAAACTTTTGGATCCGCGCCCTGAATCATCGCATCGACCAGGTCGAGCTTGATGATTTTATCGGAAAGCTTGGTTTTACCCGCTTCCATTGGACCGCCGGAGACGAAGATCACCGGAATGTTCAGACGCAGGGAAGCCATCAGCATCCCTGGGGTAATTTTGTCGCAGTTGGAGATACAAACCATGGCATCCGCGCAATGGGCGTTCACCATATACTCCACCGAGTCGGCGATCAGCTCACGCGACGGCAGTGAATAGAGCATACCCCCGTGACCCATCGCGATACCGTCATCCACCGCAATGGTGTTGAACTCTTTCGCCACACCGCCGGAGGCTTCGATTTGCTCGGCAACGAGTTTGCCGAGATCGCGCAGGTGCACGTGGCCCGGCACAAACTGGGTGAAGGAGTTCACCACGGCGATAATAGGCTTACCGAAATCGGCGTCGGTCATCCCGGTGGCGCGCCACAGTGCGCGGGCACCCGCCATGTTACGGCCATGAGTGGTGGTGGCGGAACGATACTTAGGCATGCTTTATTTACTCCCGTCTGACTATTGAATGGGACGGTGCGTGCCGTCCCATATTTATGCTTATTGATTAACCTGATCCAGCCAGCCGTATTTATCTTCCGTTTCACCGGTGAAGAGGCCAAAGAAGGCTTGCTGAATACGTTTGGTGACCGGACCACAGCGGCCAGCACCAACCTGAATACCGTCTACGCTACGAACTGGCGTAATTTCCGCCGCGGTACCGGACATGAACACTTCATCGGCCAGGTACAGGGATTCGCGGGACAGGACCTGCTCACGGACTTCGATACCCAAATCTTTTGCCAGCTTGATGATGGCGTCACGGGTAATGCCCGGCAGAGCGGAAGAGGTAAATGGCGGCGTAAACAGAATGCCGTCTTTCACTTCGAACAGGTTTTCACCTGCACCTTCAGAGATATAGCCATTCACGTCCAGCGCGATACCTTCCTGATAACCGTGACGGCGCGCTTCGCTTCCGACCAGCAGTGAGGAGAGGTAGTTACCGCCCGCTTTTGCCGCCGTCGGGATCGTGTTTGGTGCCACGCGGTTCCAGGAAGAAACCATTGCGTCGATCCCCTGCTCCAGGGCTTCAGCCCCCAGATAAGCACCCCACGGGAACGCAGCAATGATCACATCGGTGGTATAACCGGCTGGCGGGTTCACGCCCATGCCCACATCACCTACAAACACCAGCGGACGAATATAGGCACTGGTGAGGTTGTTCTTACGAATCACGTCGCGGCAGGCTTCCATCAGCTCATCCACGCTCTGAGAAACCGGGAAACGATAAATTTTGGCTGAGTCATGCAGACGCTGCATGTGTTCGCGATGACGGAACACCACTGGCCCTTTGTGTGAGTCGTAGCAACGGATACCTTCGAAGACAGAGGTACCGTAATGCAGCGCGTGGGACATAACGTGGACTTTCGCGTCCTCCCAGCGAACCATCTCACCATTGAACCAAATGAAATCAGCTTTTTTTGTCGTCATTTTCTCTTCCTGTCGCGCTTAAGCACGGATCTGTTGTGATGTGGTTGTGCTCTGGCAGATGGCAACATGTGCAACGTCTACCAGTTTTGTTAACTGACTAAACAGTAAGTCGACCGACCGCGGGCTGGCAACGGTTAATTCGATACTGATATTTTGAGCATCAGTGGCCGTCTCCATATTCATAGAGCAAATCTGAAAGCCACGGTGACGTACCACACGCAAAACGCGTTCTAATGTCTCTGGATTGAAGCGAGCCTGCACGGCGACCTGATGTTGCATCATGATAATTTCTCCAGCATTTGTGAGTTACTGGCACCTGGCGGTACCAACGGCCAGACATTCTCAAGCTCGTCGATTGAGACATGAAGCAGGTACGGCCCTTCGCTTGACAGCATGGTGTCGAGTGCCGCTTCAACCTGGTCTTTACGGGTGATGTGCTGGCCAGGGATACCAAAGGCGCTGGCCAGAATGAGGAAATCGGGGTTATCCGTCAGGGTAGTCTCACTGTAGCGTTCCTGGAAAAACAGCTGTTGCCACTGACGAACCATTCCTAAACGCTGGTTATCGAGCAAGACGATTTTCAACGGTAACTGCTTGCGCTTAACGGTGCCCAGCTCCTGAACGTTCATCATGAAAGAGCCGTCACCGGAGATACAGATAACCGTATCGTTCGGGCGGGCAACCTGCGCCCCTACCGCGGCAGGGAGACCGAAGCCCATCGTCCCTAAGCCGCTGGAGGTAATGAAGTTTTCCGGGCGCGTGTAAGTCATGTGCTGCGCTGACCACATCTGGTGTTGGCCTACATCCGTCGTGACCACACAGTCTGCCGGTTTACGGTCGGACAATTGCTTTAACAGCAGTGGCGCATAGATGGCGTCACCAGGATGGTCGTAACGCCAGGTATGTTCAACGCGCATATCGGCGGTGTGCTGACGCCATGCGTCGATTTTCAGAGGCTGCTGTAAAGCCGGTAATAACGCGTTGAGATTGCCCTGCAGGGCCACATGCGCCTGACGCAGTTTGTTCATCTCCGCCGGGTCGATATCCATGTGGATCACGTTGGCATTCGGCGCGAAGGTATTCAGCTTGCCGGTGACACGATCATCAAAACGGGCACCTACGGCGATCAGCAAGTCACACGCCTGCACGGCCAGGTTCGCCGCTTTGGTACCGTGCATCCCCAGCATGCCCAGATAGTACGGATAGTCCGCATCTACCGCGCCAAGACCTTTCAACGTACAGGTGGCGGGCATTTGCGTAACCGCGATGAATTCGCGCAGGGCGGGAACGGCCTGTGCCATACCAACCCCACCCCCTACGTACAACATCGGTTGTTTAGCGTGGGCAATCATCTGCCGCGCCTCTTCCACCGCGGCGTGCGGGAATGCATCGTCGCTTTCAACGGTGGAGAAGTGCGGTTCCAGATCGCCCAGAGCAACCTGGATATCTTTCGGGATATCAACCAGAACCGGTCCAGGACGACCAGAGTTTGCCACCTCAAACGCCTCTGCCATCACACGCGGCAGCTCTTCCAGAGACTGAACGAGAAAGCTGTGTTTGGTGCAGGCCAGTGACAAGCCGAGCACGTCCACTTCCTGGAAGGCATCAGTACCAATGAGGGGCGAGGCCACCTGACCGGTGATGGCGACAACGGGAACGGAATCAAGCAGTGCATCCGCCAGGCCGGTGATCAGGTTTGTGGCGCCCGGCCCTGAGGTTGCCATGCAGACACCGGTTTTACCGGTGGCACGTGCATAGCCAATGGCGGCCATCGCAGCGCCCTGCTCGTGTCGGCACAAGAGGTGTTCCACGCCGCCGTCATACAATGCATCGTAAATCGGCATTATTGCGCCCCCCGGATAACCGAAGACAGTGTCGACTCCCTGTGCGCGCAACGCATGTACTACCCACTGTGCACCATTCATAGTTAGTTCCCCGTCATAAATCGGGAGAAACAGAATTTTGTGCTATTAGTCATTCTCTGCTCCTCGTGTAAGTTTTTTAGTCATAAAAAAACCCCCGGACCTTTCGGTGCGGGGGTCTTAGTTCGTTAAGGCTTGATTCCTAAGCCTTTCCTCGTCCAAGTGCAGCCCCGCACGGTGGGATAATAATCACCACCACGCTAATCACGACCAGGCTAATCACTCGTAGAAGGGCTGTCATTTTCAGTTCTTTTTGCATCTTGTTCGAAGGAATACCTAAAGAGGTATCACAGTTTTTAAATCAAACACAAGATTTATTTATGGCTGGCTTCGTTAGCCTGCGAATCATATTTTCTTAACGTATTGTTTTATATAAATAAATTAGATAGTGAATATTTTTCATTTTTTCAGCACGGACAGAACGGTAAGTCGCCTGTTCATTTTTTTGCGAGCAGGGTTCCACAGAAAAGAAAAGGTTACATCTTGACGTTAAAACCTCGGAAGAGGATGCGTAAATCCGCTAAATGTGGCTAAACATGCATATCGGTCACGGGCATAGTCATCTCCTGAGGAGGTGCTTATGTCACTGTCAGTTGTTTATACCCGAGCGGCCATTGGAGTAAAAGCACCGCTTATTTCGGTAGAAGTTCATCTCAGCAACGGGCTGCCCGGGCTGACGCTGGTTGGATTGCCGGAGACCACGGTAAAGGAAGCCAGAGATCGGGTGCGCAGTGCGATTATTAATAGCGGTTATACCTTTCCGGCAAAGAAAATCACCATCAACCTTGCGCCTGCAGACTTGCCTAAAGAGGGAGGGCGATATGATTTACCTATCGCTATAGCGCTCCTCGCCGCCTCTGAGCAGCTTAACAGCAGCAGACTAGGCGCATATGAGTTCATCGGTGAACTGGCGCTCACAGGCGCGCTGAGGGGCGTTCCTGGTGCCATCTCGGGTGCGCTGGAGGCCATTCGCGCAGGTCGACAAATCATTGTTGCCAATGAAAATGGTGCAGAAGTGAGCCTGATAGCCGAGAGAGGATGTCTGCTAGCCGGGCATTTACAGGAAGTGTGCGCGTATCTTGAGGGGCAACATGTGCTGTCAGAGCCGGAAGAATCAGGCGATCCCCTGGCAGAAAGCCCGGACGATCTGAGCGATATTTACGGCCAGGAGCAGGGGAAGCGGGCGCTGGAGATCACTGCTGCTGGCGGACATAACCTGTTGCTGATTGGCCCACCGGGTACAGGAAAAACGATGCTGGCGAGCAGGTTGAATGGTTTACTGCCTCCACTTAATAACCATGAAGCGCTGGAAAGCGCGGCGATATTTAGTCTGGTGGGTTCAGTGTCATTGCAAAAACAGTGGCGACGTCGCCCGTTTCGCTCTCCGCACCACAGTGCCTCACTGGCGGCCATGGTCGGCGGTGGCACCATACCAGGGCCGGGAGAGATCTCTCTGGCGCACAACGGCATCCTGTTTCTGGATGAACTGCCTGAATTTGAACGCCGCGTTCTGGATGCGCTGAGGGAGCCCATCGAATCGGGTGAGATCCACATCTCCCGTACACGCGCCAAAATAAGCTATCCCGCGCGGTTCCAGCTGGTAGCGGCAATGAACCCCAGCCCATCGGGCCATTATCAGGGCAACCACAATCGCTCCACGCCTGAACAGACGCTGCGCTACCTGGGGAAGTTATCTGGTCCTTTCCTGGATCGTTTCGATTTGTCGCTGGAAATCCCCTTGCCGCCTCCCGGCCTGCTCAGCCAGAGCAGCGCCAGAGGAGAGAGTACGGTGGAGGTTCGCGAGCGGGTTATCGCCGCGCAGGCCCGGCAGTATATGCGTCAACATAAGCTGAATGCCCGTCTGGATAACGCTGAGATTCGGCAGTTTTGTCCTCTTAAGACTGAAGATTCATGCTGGCTGGAGGATACATTGACGCGCTTTGGGCTTTCCATTCGCGCATGGCAGCGTCTTATAAAAGTCGCCCGCACCATCGCCGATGTGGAAAAGTGCCCTGACATTGAGAGGCGGCATCTGCAGGAAGCGTTAAGCTATCGTGCGATCGATCGCTTGCTCCTGCACCTGCAAAAGTTACTGGCATAAAAAAAGGGGCCACAGCCCCTTTTCTTGTTAGTCGTCAGACTCAGTGTAGTCTTCAGCACCTTCCATCTGCGGCTTACCGCCAGACAGCGTATGGAAACGCTTTGGACGCTTAATGCGTGCCATATACTTGATCCATACACGTTCTGCTTCAGACTGTGGCTCACGCTCGCCACGGCAGACTGCGACAAACTGTTTTTCGTCTTCAGTTGCAGGCTCACGTTTACCCAGATCCAGCTCGTTAAAGGCATAACCATGACGCTCAAGCATCTGCGCCTCTTTGATGGTGAAATCGCCGTGACGAGAGAACCCGCGTGGATAATTTTTATTGTCGAAAAAACGATTAGTCGTCGTAAAGCTTTCCGCCATCCTACACGCTCCTAATTCTTTGGCCGAGCTATTTATGGCGCGGAGTATTAGTTACGCTTGACAGAGTGTAAAACAAAACATTTAAATCATAACGACAAATTATTTTGCGGAGAAAGATGTGGATACGGAATTGCTAAAAACTTTCCTGGAAGTGAGCAGAACGCGCCACTTTGGGCGAGCAGCGGAAGCCCTTTACCTGACGCAGTCAGCGGTCAGTTTTCGTATTCGACAGCTGGAAAATCAACTGGGTGTGAACCTTTTTACCCGCCACCGTAACAACATACGCCTCACGCCAGCCGGTGAAAAACTGCTGCCGTATGCAGAAACACTGATGAATACCTGGCAGGCGGCACGTAAAGAGGTTGCGCACACCTCGAGGCATAACGAGTTCTCCATTGGGGCCAGCGCATCGTTGTGGGAATGTATGCTCAGTCAGTGGCTTACCCGGCTCTACCCTTCCCACAACCATTTGCAATTTGAAGCGCGGATTGCGCAACGTCAGTCGCTCGTTAAGCAACTGCACGAACGCCAGCTGGATCTTCTGATCACGACCGAAGCCCCCAAAATGGACGAATTTAGCAGCCAGATTGTTGGCCAGTTTGGCCTTGCGCTTTATGCCTCCGAGCCTTCAATGATGAAAGCCGACCTGACCTATCTGCGTCTGGAGTGGGGGCCGGATTTCCAGCAACACGAGGCGGGATTGATTGCTCCGGATGATGTGCCACAGTTAACAACCAGCTCTGCGGAGATCGCCTGTCAGCAGCTCTCCTTGCTGAAGGGGTGCACCTGGTTACCTGTTCGCTGGGCAGACACGAAACCCGGGTTGCATACCGTTGTGGACTCCACCACGCTTTCCAGACCGCTGTATGCCATCTGGCTCCAGAACAGCGATAAGCAATCGCAGATAAAAGATCTTCTGAAAATCAACATCATGGATTGATGCATGCGCCAGCAGAAATGCTGGCTGCAACGTCTGAAAAGGGGACTCGGCGTCTTTCAGGCAAAAAAAAATCCTTTGCCGAAGCAAAGGATTATATATGGCAGGGGCGGAGAGACTCGAACTCGCGACACCCGGTTTTGGAGACCGGTGCTCTACCAACTGAGCTACGCCCCTAAAGTCTTTTGCCATTAAGCCTGCCGGGTAGGCAGGCTTAATGTCTTAATAAGTGGCGGAACGGACGGGACTCGAACCCGCGACCCCCTGCGTGACAGGCAGGTAT
>NZ_JBDKEE010000217.1:0-217 GCF_051130085.1 Enterobacter sp. PTB | reverse complement strand
CCCTGCGCCTGCAGCGCGGCGGCATTGCCCTCAATCATCGCTTCCTGCTCGGAGGCACTGAGCACCACCGGCAAAGGAGAAAGTGATGTATCAATCAGCGTCTCCGGCTGGTTGTTTTGCCAGCTCAGCCAGCCCCAGGCGCTCATCGCCGTGACCAGCAGCGTTGCCGCAATACCCCCGGCAAATCCCGACCAGATGCCGCGACGATGGCGTTTCA
>NZ_JBDKEE010000216.1:0-218 GCF_051130085.1 Enterobacter sp. PTB | reverse complement strand
TGTCGGTGGTGGAGTTTGCGCCACCGTGGCAACAGCTGCGCCAGGCGGAACGGTTGCCGGAAGGGTTCTCCGTGCTCTCCCGTCCGGTGGGGCCACGGCAGACGGCCTGCCAGTACCGGACCACCCGGGCGCTGACGCTGCAGCCCCTGCATCTGGCACAAGCCCGTCTGCAGACGGAAACCGACGGTCGTTCTGCCATCCGGCTGCGCTTTGAATGC
>NZ_JBDKEE010000215.1:0-219 GCF_051130085.1 Enterobacter sp. PTB | reverse complement strand
GCAGTCGCTGACCGGTACGCCGTAAGTGAGTTGGGTATGAAAATCGGTTACCTGTATCCATTGTCATTTTTGAGGTAACCGTGGTCCTGGGGTTATGGTTTGTCCCGGACGGGTATGCGCAGTCAGGGCAGTGATTTGTAGAGGAAGATAGCGGATATCAATGCTAAGGAAGATGAGGAATGGATGAAGTGGATCTGGCCAGCCAGGCCGAACAGATGA
>NZ_JBDKEE010000214.1:0-219 GCF_051130085.1 Enterobacter sp. PTB | reverse complement strand
GCCGCCCGCAGGGCGAAGCGCCCCACGCGCAGCAGAAACTTATCCAGACTGAGCAGTTCCTGCGAAAACTTTTCCATTGTCCCTCTCTCATCATAACGACGCCGGGCCGGACGCCTCACGGCAGGCCCACAGATGATAACGGTGGTCCGACTGGTGCTCCAGGCGCCAGCCGCAGCGGTCCAGCAGTTCCCCGAGGCCCGCCACGCTTCCGGTGATGTT
>NZ_JBDKEE010000213.1:0-221 GCF_051130085.1 Enterobacter sp. PTB | reverse complement strand
CGACACCGTGCATGCGACCGCTGCGATCGACAAGGCGGCCGCGCATTTCGGCCGGCTCGACGGACTGATCAACATCGCCGGCGGCTTCACCTTCGAGGCGGTGAGCGACGGCGATCCCGCGACCTGGCAACGCATGTATGCGATGAACGTGATGACGGCATTCAACACCTCGCGCGCGGCGATCCCGCACCTCATCAAATCCGGCGCCGGACGCATCATCA
>NZ_JBDKEE010000212.1:0-221 GCF_051130085.1 Enterobacter sp. PTB | reverse complement strand
GGTCAGGGTGTATCAGCTGAAGGACCGGAAAAGCCTGGACTCCGCTGATTATCAGATGTTGCTGCGTGATGACAGTCCTGCCCTGAGAGAGGATATGCTGGCCTCCCGCTCGCTGCTGGTGATGCCCGGCGGCAACGTGACGCTGAATATGCCGATGGACGAAAATGCCGCTTACGTGGCGGTGGTGGCGCTGTTTCGCCAGCCGGATCTGAAGCACAACA
>NZ_JBDKEE010000211.1:0-222 GCF_051130085.1 Enterobacter sp. PTB | reverse complement strand
GACGCGTCAGGTTCAGGCGATGTATGTCCGCCATGCGGGGACAGCGGAGCGACAGCCCTTTGACGGCTGGTGTAAACCGCTGGGCTTTGATGACGACGATCGTCTGTGGCCGAAGGGCGCGTCAGCGTTCAGTGGCTATCAGCTGCTGCTGGAGTATTTCAGCTTCCGGGAAAAATTCATGTTTGTCGGGCTCCGGGGGCTGGAGCAGCTTGTGCTGGCACC
>NZ_JBDKEE010000210.1:0-222 GCF_051130085.1 Enterobacter sp. PTB | reverse complement strand
GCTCAGCCTGGATCCACACCTGCTCTGCGCCCGCCTTGTCCTCAAAGCGCAGGGCATTGGCATTATCCACGGAGCCATCCTTCGTGCGGCTCATAAAGCCCATCTGCGTGGCCGCAGCCGGCAGCGCCCACGGCGGCATGCTTGCTTCGTTATACACCCGCCCGGTAATAATCGGACGGTCCGGGTCACCGTTGATAAAGTCCACCACCACCTCATCGCCGA
>NZ_JBDKEE010000209.1:0-224 GCF_051130085.1 Enterobacter sp. PTB | reverse complement strand
GGTGGGCTGAGCACCAAAAAGCACCGGCACAGTGATCCAGAAAACGATCAGCGACGCCCCCGCTACGGCGGTGCTGGCACCGCGAGGGTCGATAGCGAGTTGCCCGGCTGCCCACACATAGGCGAAATAGTTCCCACCGAGGAACAGGGACACGAGGACCAGGAAGATGAGTCCGAAGATCTCGGCCGGCTTGGCACCTTTGCGAAGGGGGACCAGGGTGGTGA
>NZ_JBDKEE010000208.1:0-225 GCF_051130085.1 Enterobacter sp. PTB | reverse complement strand
CATTCTCCTCCACGGCCCGCAACTCGCTGACCGGAAACCCCATCCCCGGCCAGGGACGAAAGCGAACCGGATCGTTTTCGGGATGACTGGTACTGCCAAGGGCTGGCGCATCAGGAGCCGCCTGCTCCAGCAACCGGCAGAAACGATAGAAATTAACCCGCCAGATCTCGTCCCGCAGTTGCTCTGTCAGCCGGGTACGTGCTGACTGTGATTCTCGCACCATCG
>NZ_JBDKEE010000020.1:0-84432 GCF_051130085.1 Enterobacter sp. PTB | reverse complement strand
GGATATCGTTATCCCTGACGGTGTAAAAAATGGTGTGGCGCTGAAATTCAGCCCGCATCACACCGGGAACGGGCGAATATTCCCTTCCGGGGTGTGGCATGCCCGCCAGCGTGTCAAAAAACGCCTCCATGGCTTCAGTGTAATGCTCCGCCTGAACTTTACCAAAACGCAGCAGCGTGTAATCGTAAATGCCGGTAAAGTCCTCAGCGGCCAGTACCGTAAGTACGGTTCCGCTGTGCAGCTATATCCCGCAGTGTCAGTGAGCTTTCCCCACTCTCCAGGCCGGCGATAACGGCCTGACGTACCACTTCGTCATGAGTTTCCTGTTGCTCCAGCAACCGCAGTGCGGAACGCATTACTTCACTGGCATTGCCATAACGTCCGCTTTCCACCATGCGCTGTACAAATCCGTCGAGCTGTTCGCCCATACTGATGCTGGTTATTTTTCGCATCACACCCTCCGCCTGTATTAACTGTTAATACAGATACTATATAACAACTTCAGGCATCAGAACAAATGATCGGTACTGTTCGGGTACCCCTGTACGGCACTGACCGGTGCGGGTACTGTATCACCTGATAACACCAACCCTAACAGAACCGGTTCCGTTAAAGGATTTCAACAGTACCATGCCTGTGTTTATCCGCGCTTACCTCAGAGCGCCAACCAGTGAACAGGATGGCCCGGTGGAGGGGCTAAGCCCCTCCGGCCTGCGACTCAGGCGTCCGGGGCTGCGTTTCTTTCGGTATGACAAACCAGGTCATTGCCGTACCGTTGATATCAAAATCACTGAATCCCACACCGCTCAGCACGGGATTATCCCAGGTTCTGATGTAATAGCGTTTTTGCCCGAGGTCGGCCACGGATATCCACTGCGTGTAGTCTCCCGGAACACCCTTATCCCGGATCAGTCCTTTCGGGATCGTAAAGCTGCTGGCAATATGCTCGGCCATTCTGACGCCCGGGAGGCCTCCCTCTGTCTTCTGCACAGACCGTACCAGCAACACCGCCCGGACAAAACGGGATGCAGAGGTCGGGTCTCCCGGCATGCCGCGAAGCCCGTATCCCACATCCGCAGGTGTACCCGCCACGTCATCAGCTGAACCCACGGGCACATTTTCCGGAGTCAGATTTGCATAGTTACGCAGGTTGGACTGGTGCCACGCGAAGTCCGGCGAGTTCGTCAGCACCCCGAGCGGGTTGTCATACACCTTCAGTTTGCCGTTCACCGGCTCAATGACGATGGAGTCGCCGGTCGCATCGTGCAGGGTATAGTGCAGTGGGGGAACAATACCCATATCCTTCAGCGTCACGGACATGATCCGTATCGTCGGTAATGCTGCCCTGACCTCGGCCACCGTTGCAAAATTCGTCAGCGCCCAGGTCAGAAATTCCCAGGGTGCCAGCCCCTGCCCTTCGTTGACCTCTTCTGGCGCGGTATAGCCGGCCTGTCCGGGAAAATACAGCGCCCCTCCCGCCAGCCCTTTCTCATTTATGCCATCCAGCATGGCGGGCATGTTGAAAACATTCATGCCTGTTACCGCATATTTTGCTTTCCATGCCAGGCCTTTCTGTCCCGTCAGCGGCAGGTTTCGCGGCAGGCCAACCAGACGGGACCGGGTATCCATCGCAAACTCCATGGTGCGCGCATAGATACGGGTGTGGTCGGTCGCCGGCAGCACCAGCGTGGTGCAGGCACGGGGTGACGGAGAAATCAGCGCAGCCCCCAGAGCCACACCGATCACTGTAGCGGTTGCTGTTTGTCTTAACCGTTTAAGCATGTTCATTAACAGACCTCCTTAACCCCGGCGGTCGCATAAAGCACCACCAGGCATTTTTGTACGTGGACGACAGGGGCAATCTGACCGATGAGTGGTATATGCCAGACTGGTGTGCAGAAATATAAAGAACAATGTTCATATCCGCCCGGCAGGACGCCCCGGCACTGAAACTGTCTGATAAAATCAGATAACCAGGCACGGTTTAAATTCTGATATATACGGAAGCTCACTCAAATTTTTACTTACAGGGTAAGTAAATGCAACGCTAAAACAAACGTCAAATCTGAATACTTTATATTTATCAGATTCGTGATGCCACGCTGATAAATACCGCATGTTTTGCGTAGAAATGATTTTATGCACTGTGCCGGCTGGTTAATGAAATAAAAAATGCGCTAAGTTCGTCTGGTGAGCTATAACAAAGAGTAACAATAAAGTATTTCTTTTTTCGTAATGCCTTGAATTTATATTGAAATTATTTAAATTAAGTGCATCCATTAAATTACGGCGTGAAATTAAATGAGTGAGCTTCTTCTCGTTTTATACATTTAATGATTATTAACGCTTGCCTGAAACGGCACCCGATGGATATCTGTTAACACCATTCATCACAACGCGTGGTCAGTTATGAAATACGACGCTGAGTTTCCTGCCGTATTACAGGCCAGTACCTTATCCGGTATGTTTGATGCTGCATTTGAAGCCTACGGTGATCACATCGCACTCGTCTGTAAAGGCACGCGGTTAAGCTACCGTAACCTGGACTTTATGAGCCGCAACCTGGCGGCGTATTTACAGAGCCAGCGAAACCTCAGCGCCGGGGAGCGGGTTGCCGTGATGCTGCCAAACTCACTGGAGTATTGCCTGTCGGTCATCGCGGTGTTACGGGCCGGGATGGTGGTGGTTAACATCAACCCTCACGCCACAGGCCATGAAGCCTGCAAGTTTGTCGGGGACAGCGGCGCCAGGGTCGTCATTACACTCCCGGCCCTGGTCGGGTTATTCAGTCACGATGACACGCTGTATGTTATCGAAGCCGATACAGACATACCGCTCACCGCTGATGCAGACGATGTCAGGACCGAACCTTACCAGAAAAATCACGTGCGGTTTGATGTCGCCCTGCATGACGGACGTTTTCACCGGATGACCATACCCCCTGTCACCCCCGACAGTCTGGCCTTTCTCCAGTATACCGGGGGAACAACGGGGATATCCAAAGCGGCCATGCTGAGCCATGGCAACATCATGGCCAATATTGTCCAGATGAAAACCGCCTGTGGCGACCATGTAAGCTACGGTGAAGAAAGGGTTGTTACGGCACTGCCCCTCTATCACATCTTCTCCCTGACGGTGAATTTTCTTTTCTTTGCCGCGACCGGCGGAACCAATATCCTCATCCCGGATGCGCGGAATACTGCCGACACCATCAGCGCCATGCAGCGATACCGGTTTACGGCCTTTGCCGGCGTGAACACGCTGTACAGCCATCTCCTTGCGCATCCGGATTTCCGGCATGTTGATTTCTCATTCCTGCGCTTTTGCGTCAGCGGCGGAACCGAACTGAGCCGCAGTGTGGCAGAGCAGTGGCTGGACATCACGCAGAAAGCCATTCTGGTCGGTTATGGCATGACCGAGTGCTCACCGCTGATTACTGTGCAGCCCTTTGATACCAGGGACTGCCAGGATAATGCCGGTTTTCCGGTGGCGGATACCGACATCAGGATTGTCGATGCAGAGGGCAGGGATATGGCTGACGGTGAAAAGGGGGAAGTCCTCATCAGGGGGCCCCAGGTCATGAGCGGTTACTGGAACCGGCCGGATGAGACCCGGGCCGTGCTGAGTGACGGCTGGTTTTCCACCGGTGACCTGGCCACGCGGGACCACAGGGGTTGCCTGAAGCTGGAAGGCCGAAAAAAGGAGATGATTATTGTTTCCGGATTTAACGTGTATCCGGTGGAGATTGAATCGGTATTGTTGCAGCACCCGGCCATCAGCGAAGCGGCCGTCACCGGCGTTCAGGATAAGGTCACCGGAGAGGCGGTCTGCGCGTTTATTGTTATACGGCCGGAGAATGCGGTCACTGAGCATGACGTCAGGGCGCACTGCAGACAATACCTGACATCGTACAAAATTCCCTGCCGCATTCATTTTCTGGACACCCTTCCAAAATCGGGGGTGGGAAAGATTCTGAAATACAAATTAAAGGACATGCTTTCCTGAGCCGGGGCGCGCATATGCATAATCCGTCAACAGATTTGGTGGAGGTGCTGGAGCGCCTTAACCGGCTGCATCATGACTTCAGAAATGAGGTAAACAGCGCGCTGATAAATCACGGGCTGACGCTGTCAAAAGCAAGGGTGCTGAAAGCAATCGAGGAGCATGAGGCATGTAATGCAACGGATGTGATGACGGTACTGAGCTACAGCTGCCGGAGCGTCACGGAAGCTCTCGAATCCCTGGAGGCTGCCGGACTCATTACCCGGCATAAAGCGCCGGGAAACAGAAAAGTAAAAATAATCACGCTGACCGGGCAGGGTAAAGAACGGCTGCATTTAGCCATGCAGATCAGGAATGACATTCTGACGGCATTGCTGTCCTGCCTTGAAGGGAGTGAGCTGGTTCTTTTCAGCGATATAATCAATAAAATCTGGTTAAACCATGGTAAGAGTAAATGTACAGGTGAATAACGGAGGGTAAGAGATGCAATATGGCGACCTGCAAAAAATGAATACCCTGATGCTTTGTGATATCTTTGACACCCTGAACATCAGCAACGGCTATGATACGGAACTGATAAGAACGGCCGTTAATCTGAACCAGCTCTGGGCCATTGAACTGGCTTATCCCGGGCATACGGATAATACTGACATCCCTGACGAGGTTGATTTTATCAGTAACGTGATGAATTTATTTCATGACTTAAAATCAGCCTTCAGCAATTTTAATGAACAGGAGAAACGACAGATTTCCCGGGTAATTCCTGATTTTTCCGAAAAGTATGACCTGGAATTCAGTGGTTTTCATCCGCAGCTGGAAAGAAATATGGCCGATATATCCCGCCTGCTGGTAATGCTTGGCTATTACTCAGAGGACGATTTACTGAAAAATGCCTGCACACCTGCAACAGGCCGGTATATACAAATGCTGGAGTTTTTTACACCTTTCCAGAACAGGCCGGTAAAGAAAGAAATAATTCCGCCAGAAATATTCTGTGAAATCGTTCTCGCAGGCCGGAACGATTATGCACTGATGAATGTATTGAGACGGAATAAGTGGGCTGCGTCATCCCACGGTGTTTGCGGGAGATGAATATTCTTCGTATAAATAAATGACAATGATTTTCAACACCATGGATGGATGCATGATGAAAAGAAATATAAAGTGCCTTGCCTGTGTGGATGAAGTGCCTGCATTCGAAGGTTATCTCGTAGACGTCTGGGGTGTCTTATACGATGGCCAGTCGAAAACTCATATTGCCGATGATTTGCTCCGAAAAATGAAAATGCATGGCCGGATCGCGCTCGTGAGCAATACTTCTCGCACGTCGGAAGAGCTGGCTGTTTTACTGAATGGTAAAGGGATTTCAGAAACATTTATTGATGGAATTTTTACGTCCGGAAGCCTGTGCAAAGAACGAATTACTCGCCATTTCGCGGCCAATCCACAACACACTTTCTTCCTAATGGGCACCGCCGGTGAATGTAACTGGCTTACTGCAATGTTAGATCGGCAAGTCTCTTCCATCGAAACATGTGATTTTGTTATTGCTGCAAACATCATTTATGAAAATGATGAAGAGATCGAAAGGTCAGTAAGAAAAATCACAGAAAGAGGGTTGGTCGTTTATTCAACGAACCCGGATAAACTTGTCAATATTGGAGGTCGTATTCATAAGGCTGCGGGGTACTTCTGTCAAAAAGTGAGAGAAGCAGGTGGTACTGTTTACGAATATGGCAAACCTGGTGAAGATATTTTTAATATCGCATTGGCAGGGATTGGTGTGGAAAAGGAAAATGCCTGCATGGTGGGGGATTCGATGAAAACGGATATTTCTGGTGGAAACTCTGCGTCACTTAAAACCATACTGGTCGCTGGATGTGGTGGTTTGCAGTATAGCGAAGATGAATTAAATGAAGGGTTGCATGATTATATTCTAAATCTACAGGGGTGATTATGTATAAGGTACTTATCATTGGTTCAGGTGTCCTTTCTACGATGGTTTCAGAGATGTTGGCCTGGAGAAACTTTCCATGCCAGGTGACGATTGCAGCCAGGAATGAAAATGCTGCAGACGAAATTGTTAATCTGATAAAATTTACGTCAGAGAATGTTGGTCATACATTTAATATATTGTCAAGAAAAATAAATCTCGACTCCATTGAAGAAATGGCAGAGGTCATTGGTAATATTGAACCTGATTTAATTTTTAATACTGCCTCAGTTCAGTCATTTTGGGTAGTTTCAGAACTGCCCGATCATATCAGCAAAGCATTATGGACGGCCGGGGTAGGCCCCTGGACTGCATGTCATGCCTATCCGGCGCTCCAGCTGATGAAAGCAGTAAAAGCCTCCGGTGTAAACACAACGGTAGTTAACGCGGCATTTCCCGATGCCGTGAATCCGTTGCTTAAGGGGATATCACTTGCCCCGGATATCGGGATTGGCAATGTCTCAAATATTTGTCAGCCTATCCGCGAGGCGGTTTCACAGATACTCAACAGTGACATATCTTCAATCTCCGTCAATATGGTCGCTCACCACTATGTTGGCAATACCATCCCCTCAGAAGGCCATGCAAAAGGCGCACCTTATTATTTGAGCGTAAAAAATAATGGGGAAGAAGTCAGTCAGGATATGTTACCGCACGATAGAATATTCAAACACATCAAAACAGGTTTAAAGAGAAAAAGAGGAAAAGACGGCATGTTTGTGACTGCCAGTTCGGCAGTGAGAATTATTGAAGGCTTTTTCGGTGATAAAACGATAGCGGCACATGCTCCGGGTGTAAGAGGGTTGGTCGGAGGTTACCCCGTTTCGATTGGCAGGAGAAGTTTCGATGTGGCGCTAAATGACGATATTTCACTTTCAGAAGCGATAGGCATCAATGAAAAAGGCCAGCGGTATGACGGGATTGACAGTATCCAGGATGGCTATATCCGGCTCAAGCAAGAATCCTCAGATGTCATGAACGCCCTAATGGGATTTGGGCTCGGGGGATACCATATTTCTGAGGTCGGTGAGGTGTCCGCGGAGTTGGTGCAGCGCTATCAGGCGTTGAGGAGTAAACATGTCTGAACTTCTCTTCCACGCATACAAAAATGCGCGTAACGTCCTGTCCGGAAACGATGAGACTGGTATGAAAGTCTTTCCGGGGATGTTTGACAGTGATGTCATCTCTCTTTCTCATGGCGACGGAACAAGACGACCGCAGAGTGGCATTCTTTCCGCGGGGGTTTTAGCATTGCTCGATGATCGTTACTCCCCGGATGACTACCATGTGATGACACATAATGCAGAGTTGGAAAACTGGATCATCGACGACTTCAAGGTGGATGGGATACATGAAAGTCTCGCCAACAATATTGTGCTGGCACACGGTTCGACCAGTCTCTTCGATGCAATATTTACTTATTATATCGGAAAAGGACGTCGTTATTTAGTGCCCTCTTCATTCTATCACAACCTGATAAAGTGGTCAGCGTTATATCATGAACATCTAACGTGCCAGTATACGAAGATTGAAAATGATTACAAACTGACAGCGGAAGAACTTTTTAAATCGGTATCAGAAAATAACATTGATACACTCTTCTTGTTTAATCCTACGCAAACCGGGGCGATTTATTCAGACGCAGAACTCATGGCACTGTCAAAAGTCTGTATTGAGTTTAATATAACGGTTTTTGTAGACAGTGTATTTTCTGGTACGGAATTTAACAAGGAGGAGAGAACTCCTCAGATGGCAAAATATTTTACGGAGTATCCTGACAATATCGTAACGATTAAAAGTGCTTCCAAGTTTTTAAATCTGGCTAACGTCAGAGTGGGTTGGGCGTGTGGTGGGGCGAATATTATCGCCGCGCTGCGTGATATCTGTTCAGCGAAAAATCCGTCGATCTCAAATGTGGCGTTGGAAATGGTTAAATACGGTGTTCTGCACTGTCATGAATATATCAGAGAAAACAATCAGGAAAGTGCGCAACGAGCGCGCATTATTGATGCATCTGTCTATGATATCAATAATTCTCTGGGTGAACAGGTGATAAACACCACGCATAAACCGGCCGCAGGGCACGGATTTTTGCTTGATTTTGACTATTTGATCAAGGCGACGCACGGACGCATAAAGTCTGGCTGCGATTTGGTTGCGTATTTACTTAAAGAACAGAAATTATCCCTGTCTCCTGCGGACTCTCTTGGTTTCACCGGGTGTAAAGTGAGGGTTGCCTTCTCATCCGTCGGGCTCAAGTCAACCTATCTGGATAGCGAATACGAGCGCAACGTGGCAATGGACAGCATCACTATTGGCCGTGTGCCCGTGACCGCATCGAGGATCCCCCAAAGGCAGTATTCTGACTATTTTGATGCCGGCAGAGGTATTCTGGACCATTCTTTGAGAAATTCCCTGCGCACTGCGCTAACTAACTTACTGAAAAATTAGGAGATATATATGTCAGTTATTGCTGTTCTTGAGTCAAACCTGGCAGGTAATGGTGCCTTAGTCATTCAGGCGGCCAAACGAAAGGGGTATAAAACGCTTTTCATCTGTGGCAATAAAGCGGAATACACCAGTGCCGTGATTAATCCGATTGATTTTGCGGATGAAGTGGCTGTTGTTGATTCTTATGACATAGCCAAGCTACTGGCCTTCTTCCAGAGTTATCCGGATACGGTTGACGCCGTTATGGCATTTGATGACTTTAGAATGATACAGGCCGCGATCATCAACCAATTCCTTAACCTGCCGTACGCGCCAGGCCTTGAGGCACTATTGACGGTTCGTTTTAAACATTTATTAAGAGAAAAACTCAACAATACTGCGTATGCAATTGACTTTACACGTTTGGCTGGTGACAGCACAGCCCATCAAGCGATATTGAAATACCCGTGTGTGATCAAGCCGGTAGATGAAAGTGGCAGCATCGGTGTCAAGATCTGTCATTCAAAATCGGAGTCTGACGAGGCTATCGACTATATTCTGTCTCTGCCAAAATATAATGGCCGCGGGTTTACCGTATCAAAAGACATCTTGGTTGAAGCGTTTATTTCCGGGGATGAATACAGTGCTGAGTTGGTTTGGGATTGTGAGAATGAAAACTGGAGACTGTTGGGAGTCACTCAGAAATTTGTTACCCCCCCCCCGTTCTGCGTTGAAAAGGCCCACATTTTTCCGTATGCCGACGGCAGTGCGTTTTCAGAGCAGGTGAGCCTGCATGCCAACTGCATACTTGAACATGTTGGCCTGAGAAATACGTTTGTACATATGGAGTTTAAATTCTCCAATGGCCGGTTCGATGTCATTGAAATCAACCCGCGCCTGGGGGGAGACATGATCATAGAACTTATGAAAAATGCGAAAGGGTATGATGCGGCAGGTCTGATGTTGGAAGCGAATATTAATCACCCCCTGAGCATAGAAAGCATCGGCAAACAGGGGGAAGCCTCGGCTATCGTGTACATCACAGACACTCGCGGTGGACATATAACCGATGTTACCGTCGAGGGGGATGAAGAAATCTTCTCCCGAATTAATATATTTCCACTCCCCAGAACGTTGAAAGGGTTGCGCAGCAGCGAAGACAGGTTGGGGTATGTTATTTTAAATAAAGACCGTTATCAGCAGATTGAGCTACGTGTTAATTCCCTGCTGGATGGTAATGGTTTAAATATTACTCTGTCGGCATTGTCCTGACTGGGAAAATTTTATTTTGGTGGTGAGTATGGGAAATA
Source organism: Enterobacter sp. PTB (assembly GCF_051130085.1). Taxonomy (NCBI): domain Bacteria; kingdom Pseudomonadati; phylum Pseudomonadota; class Gammaproteobacteria; order Enterobacterales; family Enterobacteriaceae; genus Enterobacter; species Enterobacter sp. PTB. The sequence continues at coordinate 74,697 of NZ_JBDKEE010000020.1, read as the reverse complement.
AAATAGGTTTTATAGGCAGCGGTAAACTGCTTTTGGATCGGGCGAAGTCGTTTGGTCTTTATGTGGTACTGATACAAAAACAGTCACTTGCTTCGATGGAGGCTATTGCGCTGGCAGATAGCGTTCTGCTGTGTGATTATGATGTCGATGATAATAAAAAGATGATATTGGATTTTTTACGGGAGCAAGATATCGAAAAGGTCCTGACGCTTTCTGAGAAAGCCTTGTCGGCGGCGGCATGGATAAATGACGAATTATCGAGAGAAAATAAAAACAGTGTGGTGGCTGAAATAGTTAAAAACAAAATATTAATGCGTGATAAGCTTAGAGAAACGCCCTACGGTAATGTCAACTATCATGCAGTCCATTCCACGAATGATCTGTCTCAGGCAGCCACCCTGCTCGGTTTTCCGTTTATTCTTAAGCCCTCTCGGGGTGTGGGAAGCGAAAATGTTCAACTTGTTGTCGATAATAATCAAATTACGACAATCAACGTTCAACAGTCATTAATCGCTGAACAGTACATCGGTGGAAAAGAATACTCCGTCGAGGCATTTTCTGTTAATGGAGTACATACCGTTCACGCGGTCACCGAGAAATCCCTGTTTAATAATGAAGGCTCCCGGTTTGTTGAGCATGGGCATATTGTTTCCAGGGGGAATAATGATGGGCCGTTTTTTGCCGCGATCGATGATTTTGTTTGCGGCTTCTTATCCCTTATCGGGATTGAGTCCGGTGCGACCCATACCGAAGTGAAGGTCGATCGGAGTGTCATACACATCATTGAGTCCCATAATCGGGTCGGTGGCGACAGTATTCCTGAATTGGTTTACCATGCTACGGGGGTCGATCTGTATTCGCTGGCGATCCAAGAGGCGTCGGGCTTGCCTTTAGATAATACGCGCCAACCGGTGAGCAACAATAGCGGGATCCTCTTCTTTGATTTTGTACCTGGTCAGGTTAGTGGTATTTGTGGTGAACAACGCGTTAAACTGTTACCCTACGTCAAAGACGTAAGTTTACCTCACCTCATCAATGTGTCCCTTTCCCGCCCTGTCGATTCCTTTTCACGTAATGGCTATGTGATTTGCAGCACCCCCGAGGATGTGAAAAGTAAACTCGACCTGTGCCAAACTCTGATAAAACCAATTTACCTCTGAGCGGGAATAATCAAATATGATTCAGGACGCAAAATGAGCAGAACTAACTATATACTCATGTTCGTGATGCTAATCTCTTGTATTAGCATGTTTTCATTTTTTCCTTTCCTTGTCACTATACTAACAGGGCATTACGCTTTCACTGCTGCTGATGTTGGCGTCATGATGTCAGTGGGTATTATTGCCGGCAATTTATCCTCTGTCATTGTTTGCATGTTTTTGTCAGAAAAGGTTTACAAACCTGTATTTACGCTGTCACTGATGGTGTTCTCCTTATCCGCTTTTGGTTTTTTCTTCGTCAGCAATGTCTCCAGTACGATTTATCAGTATGTCCTTCTCTTGTGTTGTGTTGTACTTTATCGGTTTTCCGTGGGTGTCTATTATAATGTCTCACGCGCGTATCAAATTTACTCACTCGACAAGGAACAAGAGAAGTTAAGACTATTTTCAAATATAAAGTTTGTTAATAGTATCGGTGGCGGACTTGGACCAGTTATTGGTCAAGCCTTCATCAATTATGGTGGGTATAATGCTCTGTCAGTTTTTTGCTCAATCACTTTTTTGCTCGCTGCCATACTGGTTTTTCTGTTTGTTCCCGGTGTGAAGAAGCCTCAGCAGGCACAATTTGTAAATGTATTTCAGGGCATGGTTAGGGTTATTCGCGACAAAGCTTTTGTACTGGTTTCTCTGGGGGCACTTTTTCACTATATCTTCGAAGCGCAGATATACACGTTCATTACGTTAAAAATAAATGGGAATAATATTCAGGATGGTGTTGCTTATATCTTTACATTGAACTCAGTTTTCCTGATTGTTTTTGCTTTTTTGGGAGGGAGATTGATAAGGAAAATTGATAAGCTTCCAAAAATATCCATTTTGGCCTTTGGTAGCTTTTGTTCATGTCTCTCATTGATTTCAACCCCCCTGGTGACCGGCTATTGGGGATTGGCGTTTGTCGCTTTTATTTTCTCTCTCGGTGAGTATCTGGTGCCCCAACTGGCTGTGGATTTAATTACCGATACACAAGGAAATACGTTGCAGAGGATAACATTATTCAATTTTATGACGAGTGCTATCGGCCTGGGTATAGGGTTCACATTCGGTTCTTATTTGTCCACGGTCGGCAACCTTTTTGTCGTCGCTGTTTCATGGGTTACCATCCTGGCGCTGGTCTGTCTGCTTTTCTCTCTTGGCCTGAGCGCCAGTCGAGCACAACGCAGTGCGGTGCTGCCTGCCAATGCATCTGAAAAGTGAGGGAAAGCAAACATTGGACGACACCGGCCGCGTGATTGCCCTGCCCCGGTCGGTTTGTGCTGTGACACTGAGTCAAATGCTTAACGTTATTTTCTCGCCGCTGAGCTGCGTTCCTCATTCACCTGGAGCTGCGCCGGCAGCCCAGCGTCATACGCCGCCTGATACCCGTCGGTGACCTGCAGCGCATCCCCCTCCAGCCGCGTGACCGTGCCGTCCGCGCGCCACAGCTGCAGGCAAGGGGGGCCGTCGAGCCGCACCACAAACACCGCGCGACTGGCGGTATACGTGATGCCGGCGATCACCAGCTCCTGGTCGGCCGAGGTGTCGGCCGGACGCACCGGCAGCACGCGCACTTCGTGCCGGCGCTGCTGTTCGCGCGCGGTTGCCAGTTCATCGGCCAGCAGCGGCGTGGCCACAGCTCGGCCGGCGTCCGTCAGCCCGACGGCCAGCCGCAGGTTCGGGGCGCGCAGGGTGCGCAGCCAGCCCGCGGCCTCCATGCGCCGGCAGGAGGCGCGCAGGTTCGGCCCGTACACCGGGGCGTCCCCGCCCTGCGCCAGCACCCGCTCAATATCCCGCGTCGCCACCGGCCCCGGCCGTTTCGCCTCGAGGGCGGCCAGCACAATCAGTATTCGCCGCTGCAGCGGTGACGGCCGTCGTTGTGTTTCAGCGCCCATCGGCCGCCTGCTCCTCGCTGTCACCAGGTATGCCGGCCAGTTGGCACAACTGCGCCATGTCGGCCTGGCACTGCGCTTCGGAAGTGCCACTTTGCAGGGACAGGTGATACCAATGCAGGATCACGCCACGACAGAGTCCCCGGTCATGGGTATCGGGGATTTCACCCTGCCGCAAACGCAACGATTGGCGCAGGATCACTTCTGTGGTCATCAGCAGTTCGCTGTAGGTCAAATTCAGTATCGGTTCTTGACTGGCCATGCTTTGCTCCATGAGAGAACTGTGTCATTTTTGTGAAAATCATACTGCAGAGTGGTTTTATTCCTATATGCAAATATCATATCAGATATGATTTTATCAAATATGATAAACATCATACCACATATCATTTTATTTACAGTGCATAAAATCATACTCTTTTCCGTTTTCCCGCCGCGCAGATCCGGTTTCTGGCAGTCCCGGATCTTCTTCACCCGGCTCGGCACGCAGCGGCCCCATAACACAAGATGTAGCGGTGCTTGCAGCTGCAAGTGGCACTATATGTTGTGTTCACCCCCTGCCTCGCGACCGACCGCTCACCACCGGAATTGAGCGCTTTGCTTCTTCCCTGACCGTGGTACACTTCCGGAAAGTTGTTATACGCCTGAAAGTCGGATCAGCCGGAAACGACCCTCCGGTAATTTAACGGCGTGTCTATATGTCTGCTTATTATCATCTGGGTGATTTTTACGGTGGGGGAATTCACCCTGGTTACGGAAGTGAGGGTGGCCGGGTGATGATTTAGGTGTGGTAAAATTGCACTGGCAATTATCCAACGGAGGAAAGGACATGTTTACTGCATTCAATGACAAAAATGATTTCAGCTATGCTTTTGAAAAAATCCGCAACGCGATTTCCTCCCCCGACGAAAGTAACATTTATGCTGCCACCAACCTGGGCCTCGGCATTCTGACGCGCAAGTATGAACTGTTCCGCAGGGAGCTGGATGCGGCCGGTGAGCCGGGTGACTGGGAATACGATCTCGACACCTACGGCCACTGTATTGCGGTGCTGCAGCGCTACTTTACCGGCAATCCCTCTGGCATGAACGAGCGGGATGCACGGATTTACAGCCAGTACCTTGAAAGTGAGCATGCAGGTTTTGTCGAACTGGCCGAAGAGCTGGCTGCTGAACGTTGATACAAGCAGAGGGCGGGATTTCTAATTAAAGGAAGGATTATGTGCGATTTTTGCAGGGCGGACGGGAATTACTTCCATACGCCGGAATGTGTGTATGACCAGCTGGTCAGTGAGTACCCTGTGATGTGGCTGCGGGATTCGACCCGGATCGGCGCCTGCTACACCCTCCGTGAACTGCTGTCGCCGGAAGGGATGGTGCTGGCCATACAGAACGCGCCTCCCGTGACGGGATGGCGGCTGCGTATGCGGTATAACGAGGCCACTGACGAAGAAATCGACCCGCAGCGCGGGGACTGTACCGAGCCGGCCTCCAGGGCGGACGCCCTGCCAGCCTTCCGGTCGCTGCGGGAAGGCACCGCATCAGCTTAAACGAACGGACCACGCAACAATCCTTAAGCCAGAAACAGGAACCCAGATGAACAGAACCGATGGTGAACCGGAGACAGGAACGGACGTGATGGCCACCGCCTTGCGCACCATGCGCAAGTACGGCAGTAACATCATCAACGTTACGCAGTTTATGGATACTAATGCTTACGTGAAATCCGATCCGCGGATGCCAAGAACGCGGCTGCGTCGTTACCTGGGCCAGTACGGCCTGCGCGGTGAGGCGCTTGGCAGGGAGGTCAGACGTATCGTCGCTGGCCCTGAGCGACCCAATAACACGCTGAAAGCCGGGATCTACTATACGTGGCCCTATGGCTGGGAGCCTGCGGATTTCACGCCAATGATGAGACGCATTTTTCGCGGAAAGCGTACCCGTCATGTGATGCTGTTTGATGAACTGCCGGCGCTGTCTGGCAAACGAGGCACTGGTGCGACTGACAACGCAATATCCGGACACGGAGGATAACCATCAATGATGCCGGCATTACCCGGTCAGGGCGTTTCATTTTCCGCCGCGCAGCTGCCGGTGGTCATCGATTACCCTGCCGCCCTGGCCCTGCGCCAGATGGCCCTCGTTCAGGACGAATTGCCAAAATACCTGCTGGCGCCGGAAGTGAGCGCCCTGCTCCACTACGTGCCCGATCTGCACCGCAGGATGCTGCTGGCCACCCTCTGGAACACGGGCGCGCGCATTAACGAGGCGCTGGCGCTGACCCGGAGTGATTTTTTGCTGGCGCCGCCGTACCCGTTCGTGCAGCTGGCCACACTTAAGCAGCGGTCGGAGAAAGCCGCCAGAACGGCAGGCCGCGCGCCGGCCGGCCGTCAGGCTCACCGGCTGGTCCCGCTTTCCGATGCGAACTATGTAGGCCAGCTGGAGATGATGGTGGCCACGCTGAAAATTCCGTTCGAGCGCCGCAACGCGCGCACCGGACGGATGGAAAAGGCGCGCCTGTGGACGATCACCGATCGGACGGTGCGCAGCTGGCTGGCAGAGGCGGTGGACGCCGCGGCGCGCGACGGGGTGACGTTCTCGGTGCCCGTCACCCCGCACACCTTCCGCCACAGCTACGCGATGCACATGCTGTATGCCGGCATTCCGCTCAAGGTGCTGCAGGCGCTGATGGGACACAAGTCGATCAGCTCGACGGAGGTGTATACCAAGGTGTTTGCACTCGATGTGGCGGCGCGGCATCGGGTGCAGTTCTCGATGCCTGGCGATGAGGCGGTGGCGCTGATAAAAAAAATCTAAGAAAGTTGAAAGTACTTAACACCTCAATATGATGTTGTTTTGATATTAAAACAACATCAAGTGGATATTGTTTTGATTGGTTTTTGATATTACTTACTCGCTTATTTTCTTCTTGCCCGCAATTTGCAAACCATAGTCCAGTATGTTGATGCAAGACATATTAATGAATGCAGCTCGCGATTGCCCGTTCTCTGCAGCAGCTTCGTCAATACGCTGAATCAGTTCAGGGTCCATTGTGATTGTGATCTGCTGTTTTTTTCCTTTAACCACTCCCTTCGAAGCGGGAACTTTTGCATCAGGGGCTGAGTTTATGAAGTTCTCTACTGCATCATTCTTTGAAACAGGTGGTTGGGTTTTGGGTTTTTTTTGAATTGCCATTTCATATCACCTAAATATTATTTTAATATCATTATAATTGCATTTAACTATTTAAATAGTATTGATATGAGAGCATCTAACTCTTGCACTGCAATCTTTTCATGCGAACGTAATTTCAGCTCACTTACGGTTCTCCCACTGCCTGCAGCATTGGCGTAAACTTTTCTTTGATAGATGATTTTATCTAGGATTGGGATATCCTCTTTGTACTCTTCCATCATTTCCAGCATATCTCTGTTGTCGGAGGATCTGGCTTGGGTATCTGCTTTGTTCAAAAGCGAATAACAGACCAATCCATCTCTGATACTTCGCGCTTCTTTGATTAGATCGGCGTTGGCATCCATGGCCCAGGCTTCGAAACTTCCAGGTGCTGAAGGAACTAAAAGGACGTCTGTGATTGTCAGAGCTGCCCTCATAGCAGTCGAATCACGGCCTCCACATTCGATGATGATATCGTCAAAGTTATCTTTCTGTTGGAGAACCTGGCTCCTTAACACCGGGCCTTCTGGGTAATGCGAGCAAGCAATGCCTGGTTCAACCCCGTCTTCTGAACGAACCAAAATAGCTGTTTGTGATGAACCCTGTTTATCACCATCAACTAACCATATTTTCCTGCCTTGTCGAGCCCTTGCGACGGCGATGTTAACCGCGAGAGTAGATTTACCTACTCCTCCTTTCGTATTTGCGATTGTTAGAATCATTTTAATCTCTTTTTAATATTAAAAAACTATCAACATAGTAGTGGGTAAAGCTCATTGACGTCAAGTCTAAGTTAGATTGTTTTGATATCTAAACAATATTTATGTGATGTTGTTTTGATATTAAATTAATTTTATTGTGATGGTTTGATGATGGTTTAATGATGGTTTTCGTGAACTTGTTCGTCAGCATGTGCTGAAGTGAGGGGAAAACTCAGACGCACTAAAAGAAATGACTCCGGGAGGTTCGTCGCATAAGTGGTGGCCGGCCGTTCTGTATTCCCCCGCCACATTCTGCGCGCCTAACCCGTAGCAGGCGGTCCTGATGGTGGCGAAAAGGGCTTTGCGTGCGCCTCCTCCGGCGGTCTGCAGGTGCTGCCGCCCCGCTGAACTGTCGCCCCGTGCCGGAAAAATTCAAGCCGCCGGCGCGGCGCCCGTTCGCATGCCTTCCCCCTGGTCAGTCATTTGCGCTGCGGCCTTGCTGCCGGAGCTGGATTTTTTCCTTCAGGCCCGTGGCGGCCTTCGCGGTATGGCGGGAGCACTCCGCAGACCGCCGGAAAGGAAGGAACACCAGAATGACGTCACTGACTCCCACGCTCACCGCCGCCGGCCATCATGACTACGACCACTACCGCCGGACGTTCACCCGGCTGTTCAGCGACACCGCGCGCTACCACCACCGGCATGAGGTTTTCCGGGACTTCACCGCCCTGGGGGCGCTTGCCGTACAGAACGCCTTTCTGCGATGCCCCGCGCTGGAAAAGGAGTATCTGGCGACCGCCGGGCGCTATCAGCCGGAGGACATGCGCCGGATGGCGCAGCTGCTGGGCTGTCTGGTCTGCGCGCTGGACAGCCGCCCCGGGGATTTTCTCGGTGAGATTTTTATGGATCTGGAGATCGGTTCGGCGCACATGGGGCAGTTTTTTACCCCCTTCAGCCTGTCGCAGCTGATGGCGCGGGTCACCGTGCAGGACGTGGTGCAGCAGCTGGAGCTGCAGCCCTTTATTACGCTCGATGAGTCTGCCGCCGGTGCCGGCAGCATGGTCATTGCGTTTGCACAGGCGCTGACGGAGCAGGGGATTAACCCGCAGCAGACGCTGTTTGCCCGCTGCACGGATATCGACGCCACCGCCGCGCAGATGTGTTATCTGCAGCTGTCGTATCTGGGGATCCCCGCCGAGGTGATCACCGGCAATTCCCTGACCCTGGACGCCCGCCGGGTGTTCCGCACGCCGTTCTGGTATCTGGGCGGCTGGGAGCAGCGCCTGCATCGTCATCCGTTCTGAGTCACCCCGTCCCCCCGGCACCCGGGGCTCCGGGTGCCTTTACGCTGAGGTTATTGTTATGTCATGTCCCCCTGATTTTACCCGTACCGCCCCGTTCGTCGTGCCGCCGGTGGCGCTGAGGATCTTTACCCGCTCCATCTCCGACGACGACCTGTGCGCCTGGTGTCGCCACCTGATGTACCACCCGGGCGACGGCAGTCTGTGCCGTCGCCATGACGCTGCCCGCTGGCCCGGTCAGCAGGATGCGGACGGTTACTGCCGGCACTGCGGTGATTTTTCACCGCCTCCGTAACAGACGGCCCGCCGTCGGTGACGGTCGGGCACCGACGAAGCCCGGGCGGCGATGGCAGAGTGGCGCACTGCTTCCGGCGTGTCTGAACGGGTGGGGGCACCTGGCGGCCCCGGTTTTGTGGCCGGCCGCCGCCGGCATGGCTGCCGGCAACGGTCGGCGGAATAAGGATGTGACCGTGCCGGTCACCGGCTGACCGCCGTTCCGGCGGGGGAAAGTGGTCCGTGCGGGAGCGGCTGACGCCGTGCCCTGTACACTAACCCGGGCCGCGTGGCCTACAAGGCCCACTGGCGTTACCGTCCTCGCCCGTTCGCAGGCTTTCCGGCGCATTCAGCCCGGAAAGCCCTTGCGCATGCGGCCTGCGACGGTGCCCTGTTTTCCACGCTTTTCTCCCGGGTTGTTTCCCGGTCACGGCGACAGCCGGAACCGAAACAACCTTAACTCAGGAGAAAAATCATGCCGAACTGGTGTGCTAATCGTATTCAGTGTGTGGCGCCAGCCTGTCAGCTGGACGCTCTCGAAGCATGGGCAACCGGGCAGTCGTTTCCGTATTACCGCCGGGCAATACGGCAGAGTATCCGCCTGTTTCTTGCCGGCGTGGCGGGGCGCCTTAAACCGGTGGGGGCGGTGCATTATGCCCCGTACCCGGCGCTGACGGCGCACGGTGCCGGGGATGACCCGGTGGCCTCCCGCGCGTTTGGTGAGTGGCTGACGCTGCTGCAGGCCAACGCCTGGCTGGATGAGGCGACCTGTACCGCCATTGACCGCTGCTATCAGGACTGCGGGCTGGCCGCCCTGACGTGGGACGCGCTGACGGCAGACGAACAGGCGGCCATCAGCGGGGTGATGCAGCAAAAGCGCCACGACTGGGGCGGCGCGTGGTTGTCGCCGGTCAGCGATGCGGCGATGTTTGACGGCATGGCGACTGAGCCGGAGGGGGAACCCTTCGACCTGCGGATGATCCTGCCGACGCGGCTGGCCTGCGAAATCAACGGCTTTAACGGCAAGCTGCTGACCGGGGTGCTCAGTACATACCACTTCTATACCGACTATTACGGGACCAAATGGCCGTCGGACTGCAATCCGGCGATGGTGCGCGAGAGTGGCGGCCTGCGTATCGATGTGGATACGGCGTGGTCGCCGCCGTCAGAGGCGGTGCTGGCAGCCCTGTCCATCCGCTGGGGCGCGACGGTGGAGCATTACTACAGCGAAGCGGGGTGTGATTACTGCGGCTACCGCCGCTATGAATCCGGCGGGCTGACGGAGAGCATTGAGGACTCGCTGGAGTACGATGATGAGGAGGACGAATACGGCTACTGCGAGGTGTCGGGCCCGTCGTGGCTGGTCGGCAATGTGCCGCACTACGGCGGCTAAATAATAAGCAGGTCAGGGCGCGGCGTGAGTGCCGCGTCCTGCGGCGATTTATCCACAGCCTGCTGACGAACCTGTGCACGGCGGTTGTGGACAACCTCTGCGCGTGCAGCTGCCGTGCCGGCAGCGCCGCTTTTGACTGGCCGCCGGTGGCGGCCGCTGAGGAAAGCCGGTGAACCGGCTTCTTTCCGGGTGCCGCCGTCGCCTCCTGTCGGCGGTGTGCACTTTTGCTGTGACGGACGCTGCCCCGTTCCGGTCCGAAAACAAGGGAAGGCTAAAGCCCGCTGTCCTCACCCGTTCGCACGCCCTGCGGTCGCTTGCGCTGCGGCCTCCGGCAGCGCCCCTGTTTTCGTCCCCGATGGAACGGGGCGGTCTGGTGTCACAGCAACGTGCTCCCCGCCCGGCGAAGAAGGGTAAGGGCACACCGAAAGAAGCCGAAGGAGGCCACTATGACCACGCTGACGACTCCCGCTGCGCCAGTCACGCGCACCGAAATCACCGACGCCCGCCGTCGCCTGCGCTTTATCCCGCGCCTGTTTGCCACCCCGCTCGGTGACACGATGGTGGCGAATTTTCTGCATCAGTACAGCCACTACGACGGTGGCCTGTGGCGTTACCGGGAGGTGCCGCGCGGGCTCAGCGGCCACGTCGGGGGCTGGACGGAGATGACCACCCGCCCGGCCGGATACATCACCCCGCCTGAGGGGGACTACCGACTGACCCTTCCGGGAAATTATTTTGAGGGGACGGTCTCGGCGGAGGCGGCGGGGATTATCGGCACGCTGTTTGTCCTGAACCGTCTGGCCTGGAAAGCCCCGGCGATGGGGCGCGAGTACGCGCTGACCTGTCAGGGGCTGGTCGACCGTCAGGACGCGCTGAAGGACTACGTGAGCATTGTGCGCCACCCGGAAGCCAGCCTGATTTTTCGCGCCATTGACTGATATCAACCGTCCGGGCGAACGGCCCGGACCTGAACCCGGAGACAACATAAGATGCGTACATTAACGGTGGTGCAGGGGCTGGAGATTCTGGCGAGCTGGCTGGAAGACAACATCGCCTGTGAAACTGAGCTGTGTTTTGACAACCCCGAGGCCGGGACCGATTCGGCGATGCTGCTGCCCTGCGTGGAGGCGGCGCTGGCGATGCTCAGACATGCCCTCAACCCGGAAGAGACGGCAGGCGGCGGGCTCCTTCACCTGCGCGCGCAGGGCGAGGCCAACGACTATGCGCTGCTGAAGGACGGGGACTGGTTTGCCCGCGTGCTGATGAACGGGGCGATGACCCACCCGCAGCAGGAAGCGTTTTTGCAGTCACTGGTTATGTGGTGGAATAACGAACAGGGAGGCCGCTGAGATGACGGAGGTGGTGGCAGGCATCCGGGAGTTGGTTGCGGTGGTGAGTGAGGGGGAGGGCTATTCCGGCGGTGAGCCGGATAATGCTGAACGATCGGCGCTGGCTGTTAGTACCGATGTAAAAATGACCCACATACCAATGTAATTCGGACCCACCTGGGGTAAAACTGGCAGTTTTAAGCGAGCTGCCGATACCCTCATGGTGGATCTGGTGACGGACCTGATGCACCTGTGCGACAGGCTGGATATTGATTTTGCCGGGGTGCTGAACGTAGAGGCGATGCACCACGGGGAAGAGCGCGGTGACGACTGATGTGCCCGCGTACCGGATGCTGAGATGAAAGACACCCGCTTTGCGGGTGTCTTTTTCTTAGTGCTGCATCTTGCTGAAGGTAAGTTGCAGGCCCGCCACGGCGGCAAGTTGTGCCAGCGTTGAGAGTGTGGGATTGCCGTTTTCAGACAATGCCCGGTAGATGCTCTGACGCGCCAGACCGGATTTTTTCGCGGCTTCGGTGATCCCCCCGCGAGCCTCCAGTACGCGACGTAATGCGATCAGGAATCCCCCCAGACCACCCAGCTCGTTAATTTCTTCGAGCGCGTTTTTCAGGTATATATCGGCATATTCAGGATCGGCGCGTAACTTCTCTATCATGAGTTTGTCACGGTCAGCCGCTGGCGCATATTCTGCTGCGGCGACGTCGCCAGTGGCTGTCTTTTTAGCTGTTACTGTCATTCTGTTTCGCCCTCGCTTTAAAGTCTTTGAGGTAGTTAACGGCCTTATCTAAATCAGCGGCTTGCGTTTTTTTACTGCCACCGATGAGCAGGAGAATAATCTGGCCATCTTCCATTGAGTAATAGACGCGGTATCCCGGCCCGTAGTCTATTCGTAATTCCCAGACGCCTTCCCGTTCAAACTTGTGATCGCCAAAGTTTCCCGTTTCGGCGCGGTCTATCCGCGTATCGATCTTCGCGGCGGCGATCCGATCTTTCTGCTGGAGTTTGTCCAGCCATTCCTTAAATGGCTGTTTTCCGCTCTGGTCCTGATAGAACTGAGATTTGTACACCCCTGTGCCCTCACTTCCTTAATGTACTTCATTGTCTCTTAAAAGTGACGAAAAGGCAAGTTTTGTCTCTTTAAAGTGACGTATTTATGTGTGACAAATTTCTGAGGATGCGCGGGGCGCGAGTCTTCTCCCCCGGCTGACGAGCCCGCGCATCGAGCGCGTTCCCGTCAGAGCGTCGTCTGTGGCCTGCGGGGCAGGGCATCGGCCGTGACGGCCTTCAGCATGTCCGTCATCCGCTGTTTGCTGACCTGCCGCTCCTGAAAACGGGGCAGCATATCGTGTACGGAGAGGGCGACGGTGGCGAGCTCAACGGTGCGCTTTATCCGTGGCGCATTCTCATAATCCTTCCAGGTCCGCAGACTGACGCCCAGTTCCTCCGCCGCCCGTTCCCGGCTCCAGCCAAGACCAATCCGCCATAATCTCAGGTCATATCCGGTCATTTATACCACGCTAAAAAAGTGCAGAAACTGCACTTATTTTACGTTGCTATTTAGAGTAAAGAAAAGTGCAGAAACTACACTTTTTTATGTCTGGTTATTTTCGCGTGTTTTACCTCTTCTCCGCATCCTGACCTGACTCCCCCCGCGCGTGCAGCTGCCGTGCCGGCAGCGCCGCTTTTGACTGGCCGCCGGTGGCGGCCGCTGAGGAAAGCCGGTGAACCGGCTTCTTTCCGGGTGCCGCCGTCGCCTCCTGTCGGCGGTGTGCACTTTTGCTGTGACGGACGCTGCCCCGTTCCGGTCCGAAAACAAGGGAAGGCTAAAGCCCGCTGTCCTCACCCGTTCGCACTCCCTTCGGTCGCTTGCGCTGCGGCCTCCGGCAGCGCCCCTGTTTTCGTCCCCGATGGAACGGGGCGGTCTGGTGTCACAGCAACGTGCTCCCCGCCTGGCGAAGAAGGGGAAAGGCACACCGGAAAGAAGCCGCAGGGCGTAACCCCGAGAGGAGAATGTGATGAGCAATATGGTTTTCTGGGAAAAAGAGGCATCACGCGCGGAGTGGCGTGAGGCGTTTCTGGTTGACGGTATCTACCGCGCCTGCCCGGATGCGTCCGGCTGGACGCTGGCGCAGCTGAATGCCGGGGGCGAGCGGTTTGAGCTTATCCCGGCTGACGAAGCGTACCAGCGCTACAGCGACAGCTTTATCAGCCCGGTGACGGAAATCAGCGCGGCGCGCTATCACGACATGCTGGAAGTGCTGCCGCCGCTGGACTGGCACTTTAACGAGTCCGGCGGGTCGCAGAGCTTCAAGCTGGCGGAAATGTACTGCGGCAACGTGACCGCCATTTTTGCGCAGTACGGCGCGCGCTTTTTCGAACTGCGCGACCGGGTGACGCTGACGCATCAGGCCATCATCGGACGGGTGAAGGCTTTTATCGACGGGGAAGGGCAATAAAAAAGCAGGGGGAGACCCTGCTCGTTTACCGGGCGGTGCAGTGAAGGGCACCGTCCTTATCATAACCCGATGGAGACTGACTCATGATATTTGACCCGCAAATCGTCGCACAGGCCCACGCGTTTGTAAATGCCCTGCGTACCGGTCGCCGCGCCCGCGTTCCGGCGCTGAAGCTGGAATACTGGCAGCAGTTTATGACCCTCGTTTATGCCGGGCTGGGACTGGCGTGATGTGAAGAAGCGCCGCCCCGACCGGGCGGCCTGCTGCGCGGCTGGCGTCCTCCGGCATTGAGCCGGACGACGCCAGAACGGCAAGACCTGAGACCACGGAGACAACCATGAAAACCATAACGCTGAATGCGCCTTACGGCGTGACCGCCATCCGCCTTGCCAACGGGGATGAAGCGATTTACCTGCACGGAGAGTGCATTGCCTGCGCTGATGCCGGAGCCGGTGATGCGTCCGTGACTGCGACGGGTGAACGTCTGGCGGCGGTGACGGGCGTGCCGTTTCGCCTGCTGACCCTGCCCGTCCCCGATGCTGAGGAATGGACCTGGCATGATGTGGTGGATGCGCTGGGATGGGGCAAATGCGTCACGCTGCCCCGGCGGGCCGTCTGTCCGGTGCTGGAGTGCAGTACTGCGCATATGACCCGTGCCGACGGTGAGCTTCTGGCGGAGCTGAGCCGGGAAAAATTCGAGGGTGAATGGATCATGGATTCCGGCGTTGGCTTTCTCATTCGTCTGGATGCGAGAACGCACCCGGTGTTGCTTCTGAAGCGCTTCGGGTTGTCCCGCGCTGCGCGCAGGCTGATTGTACAGGCCATGAAACAGATGCGTATCAGCATGATCCACTTTTCTCAGGTGGGCGAAGAACTGGCGCCAGCCGAGACGTTCGACTGGTAGCCCGCCGCCCGGCGTTTCGCCGGGCTTCTCCCCTGTGCGCTTGCGGCAGGCTGACGCCTGCGCCGCTGTCACTGGCCGCCGGTAGCGGCCGCTGAGGAAAGCCGGTAAACCGGCTTCTTTTCTGGTGTCATCCCTGACGTCCGGTGCACGGTGGCATGACCTTCGCTGTGACTGACGCTCGCAGGTATCGCCCACAAAACAAGGTAAGCTTCGCCGCCCGCTCACACGTTCGCACGTTCTCCCTCCGGTCGCCCGCTTGCGCTGCGTCTTCGCGTGCGCCCTTGTTTTCTGTGCTGATGATACCTGCGGCTCGGGTGTCACAGCGTCGGACACGCCGCGCGAAACCTGCCCCGTAAAGGGTTGACACCAGAAAGAAGCCGGAAGGAGCAATACTATGATGCGTATGTACCGTGGTTTTCGTCAGAGCAACGTTATCCGTAAAGAGCGCCCGTTAACCAATGATGAGCTGATGACCGTCGTACCCAGCGTTTTCTCTGAGGCCAAACATGCGTCAAGAAGTGCGCGATACACGTATATCCCGACCATTACCCTGCTGGACAAACTGCGTGAAGAGGGATTCCAGCCATTTTACGCCTGCCAGACGCGGGTAAAGGAGGAGGACCGTCGCGGGCATACGCGCCACATGCTGCGCCTGCGTCGTGACAGCTTCCGTGACAAAGGCGAAGTGCCGGAAATTATTTTGCTCAACTCGCATGACGGAAGCAGTTCATACCAGATGATCCCCGGCGTCTTCCGCTTCGTCTGCAATAATGGTCTAGTCTGCGGCGAGACGTTTGGCGATATTCGCGTACCACACGTCGGCGACGTGGTCGGCCGGGTTATCGAAGGGGCTTACGAAGTGCTGGGCTTCTTTGACAAAGTGATGACGTCCCGTGATGAAATGAAGGCTGTCACCCTTGACCGCGAGGAACAGCACCTCTACGCCCGCCATGCGCTGGAATACAAATACGATGCGCATATCCCGGTGACGACAGAGCAGGTCCTGCTGCCGCACCGCCGCGAAGATGACCGCAACGACCTGTGGTCAACCTATCAGCGCGTGCAGGAAAATCTGATTAAAGGCGGCCTGCCGGGAAGAACGGCGAAAGGTCAGCGCACCCGTACCCGTGCGGTGAACGGTATCACGGGTGACGTGAAGCTCAATAACGCGCTGTGGTCGCTGGCGGAAGAGATGAAAGCACTGAAAAAATAATGTGCAGGTGGTGGCAGGGATTCCACCACCCTGTTTACGCCCGTTCAGGCTGACCCTGCATCGAACAGGGGCAGCCTGATGGTACCATCATTCCGGCTATGGCGGTCTGCTGCGATGAGGCTACGGCATCGAGCCGTCACCTCATCGTGATACCTGTCTGTCATTTCTGCGTTGTGTCAGCTGCGCCTTGTGTCGACGGTTTCTGCGCTTTTCCCGGACGATTTCCTTTTTTCTTTGTGCTCAGTGCCTCTTTAATGGCGCGCTCGCTGACGCTAATCTGGCAGGACTCCAGCGCCGACTTAATGTCTTTTACCGAATATCCCTTTCTGACCGAAAGTTCAACAATCTGTGCTTTCAGGCTGTCCAGAGCATCCTTTCCGGTCAGCCGGGTTTGCGTCAAATCCGGCAGATCTTCCAGCTGTAGCCTTGCCGCTTCAATCTGCTCTTTTGTGTAAAACGTGCCTGCCGCCATTTTTCCTTTTCCTTTCAGCATAATCTGGAGAGACATCATAGCAAAACCCGCCATCCATTCGCCAGCCGTGGCACTGCATCATGGTGTAATGACAAATCATTCGCCGCGAGGCATAATAGACGAATACCGACAGAAAAGACGGGACCAGATGTGTTTTGTAGCACCGCCTGCACGCAGTCGGTTCCACAAAACATCCGGGTCAGGGCGAAGCCCCGACACCCCGCGAGATTGTGAATGACGAGACTGGAAGGGAAAAATACACCGTGAGCAAGAGCGAAAGCCGCAACCGTAGCGCACTGCTGCCGAGCATCCGGTGCTTCCCGGAGGAGAAGGTGAGCATTCAGGAAAAAGCGAACGCCGCCGGTCTCAGTACCGGTGCATTTATGCTTCGCTGTGCGCTGGGTCGTCGCATTAAATCCAAATGCGACACCGAGCTGATTATGGAGCTTCGCCGTCTCGGCGGTCTGCAGAAACATCTTTTCAAAGAGGGCGCTGGCGTGCTGAGTAAAGAATACTCGGAGGTACTGGTGGCGATTCAGAAAGCCATTCTTAAGGCCGGACTGGAGTAAGCGACAGATGATTATCCGCATCCCGGAAAAACGCCGTGACGGCCGGAGCAGCTTTCTGCAGCTGGTCGCCTATACCGTTGTCCGCGATGAGGACAAGCCTGACACGCCGCTTGAACCTGAACATCCCGGCTGGCGTCGCCCCCGCTCAAAAGGTGAAATCTTTAACCACCTCGTTGACTATATCAGCCGTCACGGTGACTCCAGTCTTCAGGAAATCCTGCATACCGATCCGGCCGGTCACACTCAGGTGATGTTCGACGGGGTGATGTGTGAAACCAACTGCTTCAACATCGCCACGGCGTCGGTTGAGATGAATGCCGTTGCCCTGCAGAACACCCGCTGCAAAGATCCGGTGATGCATTATTTCCTCTCCTGGCCGGAGACGGACACCCCCACAACGCAGCAGATTTTTGAGAGCGTTCGCTACACGCTGGCGGCACTGGGGATGGAAGAGCACCAGTACGTGGCAGCCATCCATACCGACACCAACAACATTCACTGCCATGTTGCCGCCAACCGTATTCACCCGGTGACGTACAAAACGGCGGCCGATTCCTTTACTAAAATTCGCCTCCAGCATACCGCCCGCGAGCTTGAACTGAAGTACCAGTGGACGCACACCAACGGGTTCTACGTGGTGGATGAGCAGGGCGATATTGTGCGTGCCAGGCGTGACGTTAATCCGGCACCGCAGGGCGCAAAGGGGCTTGAATATTACGCCGATGTGGAGAGTCTTCACTCCTACGCGGTGGTGGAATGCGCACAGCAAATTGATGAGGCGATGGCCAATCCGGCGATGAGCTGGCGTGATGTACACAAGATATTTGTGACGGCAGGGCTGGAGCTGAAAGAGAAGGGTAAAGGGCTGGCCGTGTACGCCATTGATAACCCGGAACTGCCGCCGGTGAAAGCCAGCAGCGTGCATCCCGATCTGACGCTGCGCTGTCTGGAAAAGGATCTCGGTCCGTTCCTGCCGATGCGCGAGGCCGGAAATTACACGAAGGATGAGTGCACGCCGGACCCTCAGGCTCTGGTGCATATGTACTGCTATATGCCGACGATGCATGCGCGGGATTTAACGGCGCGCCTGGAACGTCGCCTGTCCCGTGCGGAAGCCCGC
Source organism: Enterobacter sp. PTB (assembly GCF_051130085.1). Taxonomy (NCBI): domain Bacteria; kingdom Pseudomonadati; phylum Pseudomonadota; class Gammaproteobacteria; order Enterobacterales; family Enterobacteriaceae; genus Enterobacter; species Enterobacter sp. PTB. The sequence continues at coordinate 56,691 of NZ_JBDKEE010000020.1, read as the reverse complement.
GAAGATTTAAAAGCCCGCTATGCGGCCTATAAATCTGCCTGGGTGAAGCCGAAACAGGATGGCACGCCGGCGAAACAGCGTTATCAGAACCTGTCAAAACAGTTTGCCTGGCAGAAGGCGCGGGCCAGAATAACGATGTCCGATCCGCTGATGCGCAAGCTGACGTATCACATTATTGAAGTGGAGCGCATGAAGGCGATGGCGGCGCTGCGTCTGACGCTGAAAGCGGAGCGTGATGCCTTCCGTGCCGATCCGGCTAACCGCCGTATGCCTTACCGGGTCTGGGTGGAGCAGCAGGCGCTGCAGCACGATCAGGCGGCGATTGCGCAGCTGCGAGGCTGGTCTTACCGGATGAAGCGCAAGGACAGAACGGCCGCGCTGTCGGAGAACGGGATACGCTGTGCCACGGTCGACGATACGCCGGCATTTGCGCTGGACGGTTACTGCACCTCGGTGATGAAAGACGGCACCGTGCAGTATGCGAAGGACGGCGTGGTGCAGCTGCAAGATAAAGGCAGCCGTATCGAGGTGAGGGATTATCGTCTTAACGACGGTGAGACCATTCCGGCAGCGATGGCGCTGGCGGAACACAAGAGCGGAGAACATCTGGTGTTTGACGGCGAGCCGGCGTTCGTGCGCGAGGCCTGCAGTATGGTAACGTGGTTTAACGAAGGCGGTGATAAACCGCTGCCGCTGACGGACCCTCAGCAACGGAGTATGGCGGGGTACGGGCAGCCGATCCCAGCTCCGGTAGCGAATGTGGTTCCCGATTCCCAGAGGACGGATGTTGAACGTAAGGCTGCTCCTGAATATGCCGAGCCTAAACCGGGCGGAAAAATATTCCGCCCGCACTGACTTATAAATTAAAAACCACAAGTAATCAGCATTATTCCGCTCTGAGTGGTCCAGTCGTATTTTATGTTGAGGCCCAACATGGCTGTTACTATTGCGTTATCGACCAGCCATTTTCTGCCTTCTTCGCTGGCAATCTCTTTTTCATCGGACGTCACGCCGGACAGTGCCAGCGTGGCGCCAGAGCCCATCAGGGTATATGTTCCTTTTTCTGCGATACACTGGAATTTCTTTTTCCCCTGCCCACCGCAATAAAGATAAGCATTTTCAGAAATGACTATTGACTGAACTTTTGGCAGCGCTTCGCAGCACAAAATTGCTGCAGATGACCCCGAGAGCTTCAATGAAACGTCATATAATGTACTGGTATCAATAAACAGTCTTGCCGAGCCAGACAACGTTAAGGCAGCATCGCAGTGCACCCCGTATTTGCTGTTGCTGCAAATATAGTTAAAGGCGGCGTTTCCTGCCAGATTACAGGTACCACTAATAAACCCCTGACTAACAGGAGTAAACTGGGTAAAATTCAGGGTGCCCTCAGATCCTATTATTTTATCCCGGTCGAAGACAATGGTCGACGTCAATAGTAGTGGTGGAGTCGCCTCGCTGACTTCAGGGCGGTCTGAAATGGAAAGTGAGGCTGTTTTACCTGTCGCGCCAATATTGATACCGGTAAGGCTGATCTCATTTCCTTCCCCAGAAAGGTCAGCCACCTCAAACGACAAATGGCCGGCGTTGATATTCATAAATTCCTCACCCAGGGATGTGGCATTGCGCAGCAATAAGGTTTCACCCGGCGCCTCCATGGTAAAACTTCCGTTAGCGCTTAAAGAATAGTCTCCCTCCTGCAAAACCTGTGAGCCATGCTCTGCTGTAAACGTCATTTTTGTACCGGGTTCCCATTTGAATGGAATCATCTGTTTGTCCTCGCGTGAGTGATAACGACGGATCTGGTCGTTGGGGGTTCCGGCGTGCTGCCGGGGTTTTTGATACATTGTTGCTATTCATGGACGTGATGCGCTGTCTGTTACCATCAACTGCTGATTTGTTCGGGCGTCAGCAGTCGCCGGGCCCCCTGGTAGTGCCTGCGGTAGTTATCCTTCTCAAGACTGACAATCTTGACATTCTCCCCCGAATGCGGCGCTTCAATGAAGTGCCCGTTGCCGACATACACGCCGACGTGATCGACCTTTTCCCCCTCCATCGAGAAGAAAACCATATCGCCGGGCTCCAGGTGCTGAAACTGCACAGGATGCGCCTGCGACATGGCGTACATGCCCTCAGCGGTTCGCGGGAGCCTGACGTTAAAATCCTTCTGCCAGGCGTACCAGACCAGTCCGCTGCAGTCGAATCCGGTTTCCGGAGAGGTACCTCCCCAGCGGTAGGGTTTACCCAGTTGTGCCATGAGTGTATTTACGACACGCGTGCGGGGAGAGGGGGCCGGGATGCGGTGCGGCCTGGCAGTTCGCCGGACAGATTTTGTTTTGCGGTGGTGCGCCGGGACGGGCGGGTGCCTGGTGTAATGGGCCGGTGACGCCAGGGCGGAGGTCTGGTAACCCAGCATCAGCAACAGCAGCAGTGAACGACGATGTCGGGACATGGCGATAACCTCGAATGAATAACCTTATTATTCATCGGGACGGCAGTACGGGGCTGTAAAGCGCAGCGGGTGGTTTATGTCGGCTGTGACGCAGAAATTGTGGTCGCCCGGCTCCCGTGATAACGATCGCGTCAGATGGCCGGTATCGACGGCCTGTATTCAGTTGAAGGAGATAATGGATGAAAAAGCTGATCGTGATGGTGGCATTACTGGGCGTATCGGCCGGCACCCTGGCGGCGGATATCACGTCACCGAGCCGTGGCGTGGTGTGCGATAAAAAGGCGGGGTTCTGCGTGGATAATCAGGGGATTGCCATGGGGCTGACGGAGCTGTATCTGGGGAAGGCGGCAGAGGACAAGCTGCAGACAACGCTGGGTGATGACGTGAACCTGACGGAATATACGTTCAGCAACGGCGTGCACTGCGATACCCAGGAAATGCAGTGTTATAAGTCCGACAATTCCCCGCACACGCCGGACAAGCGCGAGAGTAAAATGACGCAGCAGATTTTTGGCCACAAATGAAAAAAAAAGCCCCGCACGAATGCGGGGCCTTCTTCAGGTGCAACGTCACCCCTTCAGGCGTCGGACGTCGCCGGTCTCTCCTCTGCCGTTCTGCGCTTCGTAAGCGCTGCTAATAGTCAGATTCGTCTCCACATAATGCACCACAAGAGGTGCGAGGATGTGGATCAGGATCGCCAGTAACACGGCCTTCAGAAAATCCATTCCGCCGTCCTGCTTGAAATGGCAAACGCTGGCGGCTATCCTTGTATGGTCTAGGTACATGGAACACCCCCGCTGGTTGCCTGCTAAACATCGCAACGTGCGGGGGTTTTCTCTTTCTGACGCAAGGTTGCCGCGCGGAAAGAGTCCTCCCCGCACGCTGCACCTGCTGCCGGTTTCCCGGAAGCGGGCAAATCATACCGGAATCACCTTCCCTGCGCCAAACGCTTTAAGCGATTGAAATGTCTTCAGTACGCGGGCGCTAACGGCTGACTTTCCTGCCACAGCCTCTCAAACTCCTGCTGATAGACCGCGACCAGCTGCGGCTGATGGCGCACGACCAGCACGTTCTCCGCGTTACGCTTATCGGCGCTGGCCGTGAAGTTAAAGCTTCCCGTTTCCAGCGTCTGGCCATCAACCAGCATGACCTTGTCGTGCATGATGGCGTAGCGGTCGTCCAGCCGTACCGGGACGCCCTGATTGGCGAGGAACGTCACGGCACTGTAGTGGCTGTTGGCTTTTTTGTCGGCGACCAGGCGCACGCGGACACCCCGTTTTTGTGCGGCAGCCAGGGCCAGCGAAATCTCCTTGCTGGTGAAGCTGTAGGCCTCGACGTCGATGGTCCGGGTGGCGTGGTTCACTACGTCGAGCACGGCGGCCAGCGCCGTATGCGACGGCGAAAATCCGACGCTGAAGGCAGGCTCCGCCGGCGCGGCCTGCGTTATGACCGGCACGGTCAGGCAAAGTGCCAGGGTGAGATGTCTGATGGTGGTGTGGTTCACTGGTTTTCCTCTCTGTGTTCACTGTGATGTGTTGCGCCGGCCTGAGCCAGTGACTGCGCGATTTCTCGTGAGACGCGGATGGGCCCGGGTGGCGGGGGAAGGGTGCGCCACCGGCGCTTGCTCTGGTGCAGGGCTTCCCGCGCAGCCTCAAACAGCAGGATGCCGCGCTGGGTCGGGGTGTAGCTGATGTCGCTGCGGTTGTTCAGGTCCATGGCCACGGTGACCACCCGCTGCAGGACCGGGTCCTGAATGCGGCCGGTGGTGCGTGGCGCCGGCGCGGCGAGGCGCTGCAGAATGCCGTCCACCTCCTGCGGCGTCGGCGGCAGACGACGTTTCAGTGCCGGGTGGTGCTCAAACAGCTGCGCCTCGGTGGGGCGACGGACCTCCACAAAACGGTTGATGCGCACCGGCAGCGTGCTGAGTTTCTCCTCATCGGGGATGTAGATGGCGTTGCTGGGGACCAGCGCGCTTTTAAAGGAGATGACGCCCTCGCCGGGGGCGAGGTCCTTCAGCTCGGCCAGGTCCAGCCGGTCCTTCTCGCGGATGTAGGTGGTCTGCGCATCCTCATAGCCGGGCGTCACCAGCCCGGGCGTCTGCTCGACGGCCCCCAGTTCGGAGTAGTACCCCCGGCCGCCGGTGATGCGGGCCAGCTCGTAGGTGTCCTTCTCATCCTGCAGGGCCATAAACCATTTGGTCAGCAGGTTGGCGTTGACGGTCATGTACTCGCCCCGGTGTTCGGCGATAAAGCGCTGAATATCCTGGGCGGAGACAATCAGCATGTAGCCGAGGCTGCGCAGCTGGCTGGCCAGGTTGTCCAGCCCCGGGCCGAAGTAGGCGCCGAGCTCGTCCATGGCGATGGGGAAGGGAAACTTCCCCTTGTACTTTTTGACAATCAGGATGTCATTAATGGCTCCTTCCAGCTCGCAGCCGAGGTCGCGGGCGATGGTCATGCGGATGGCGGAGATGTACAGCTTACCGATGTTGGACGCCTCCCCCTTGGACAGCTCCAGCGCCGGGATAAGCGTGGTGAGGATACGGTCGTTGTGCAGCACGTCATCGATGTCGACGTCGCCGGCATCGCGGGCAAAGACGTGGCCGTAGATGTCGTTGAACATGGTCAGCATGCGGTTGAACTGCTGGATAAGGTAGCCGTGCTGGTCCAGCACGCCCTGGTCCCATTCTGACGGGCGGCCTATCAGCTCCATGCGAAAGCCGGCCAGGGTGTTGAGATAGTTCTCCAGCGGCGCGTACGCCTCCACGTGCCAGTGGTCCTGTCTGGCCTCCTGGTACAGCGCGGCAAACTTCTTCAGGGGCAGGTATTCCTGAATGACGGTCTGCGAGATGCGGCGCTGCTCGCGTCTGCACTTGTAGTAGACGGCATAAATCAGCGCGGAGAGCATCGATTTGGCCTTGTCCTGCCAGCCCGCGTCGCCGCTGCCGGCGGCGGGCAGCAGGGACTCCATCAGCTGGATGATGAAGGTGGTGTTGGCGGTGCCGAACAGGTTGATGGTGTTGGACGGCAGGCGCTTTTTGTCGTTGCGCAGCAGCGCGTCGAACTTGTCCATGCCGCCGGTCATGAAGTTGAGCGTGTAGACGTCGTCTTCCCGGCCGAAGCGGCGGGCGAGGGACCACATGGCCAGCGCCAGCGAGTTCTGGCCCTTGCCATCGGAGTAGCAGATACCCCGGCCCATGCACAGGGCGTTCAGCTGCAGGGAGAGCAGGGCTTCGGTTTTGCCCGAGCCGGTGGTGGCCAGCAACAGCATATGGCGCAGGGTGTCATCGAGGGTGAGCCAGAGCTCGCGGCCCAGGAAACGCCCCCGGGCGTAGCCGAGGCACATGATGCCGGCCGCTTTCTGGTAAACCAGCCGGCGGCCGATGAAGCCGAAGAACCCGGCGATACCCCGGTACGCGTGAAAGCCCTCGCGCTCGGTGGTCAGGTCAGTGCCGCCGACGTCCTGCGGCATACGCAGGGGCATCCGGAAGCGCTGGTCGCCAAAGAGTGTCAGCATCACCATCATGCCGATAACGCTGAGCAGCAGGGTGGCGGGCCAGATGCAGCCCAGGATGAAGCTGAACAGCAGCTGCGCCTGCAGGCTGAAGGGCGAGAACAGCGCGTCGGTGAAGACGGTATGGCTGACCGCGCGGCGGACCCGCTGCGCGTCAACCTGTTGCGGTCTCGTCATTGCACACCTCCGGCGTTCTGCGCCATGAACTGCGCCAGGGCGTCGTCGCTTTTGAGCGCGCTGAAGGGTATCTGGTGACCGTTATCGGCGAGCAGCGTCGGCGTGCCCGGGAGATGCCAGGCGTGGTAAGCGTCATCGTTGCGGGAGATGGCCCGGGTGCCCGCCTCGCAGGCGGCCGGCGGGGCGGTGTCGCCCGGGGCCATACCCGCATCGCCGGTGAACAGCTGCTGCCAGCGGGCCCTGCGCGCCGCCGGTTGTGTACAGAGCACCGGGCTGACCAGATTCACGGTGTCCTGCTGACCAATCAGGGTGACGGGGAAGACCTCCACGTTGTAGTCGCGTCCCAGCGCCTCCAGTACCGGCTCGATTTCCCGGCAGTGCGGACAGAGCGGGTCGGCGAAGACGTAGAGGGTGCGCGCGTGGCCGGCGGACAGGCTGACGGTGTAGCGCCCGCTGGCGGCGGCCGCCTTCAGCTTCTGCGCCACGGCCCGGTAGGCCTCCTCCGGGGCAGTATTCGCCGGCGGTGTCGGGACGACCGACGCGGCAACGACGGCGGCCTGTTCAGGCGCCACAGGTGCACTCGCTGTCGCCGGTCGTGGTGTGCTATCCGGCAGTGCACTGACGTCGTGGCTTATCGCTATGCCCACTATGATGACCCCGGCCAGCAGGCCTGCCAGCTTCAGCCGGCGTGTGGACGTGTGATTCTCCAGCGCCAGGCCCACGGCCGCGAGCAGCCGGCGGGCCACTTTGGGGCTGTCGGCCTGATACAACGCCACGGCGCGCTGGTTGGCAGTCTGGTGAAACAGAATGGCTTTCTGCACAAAGAAGCGGGGCGCCTTGCCCGGGTGAACGATGAACAGGCAGCGCTGCTGGTCGTATGCGGTCAGCAGGCCACCCTTCAGGGTGACTGAGAAGGTTTTCATTGTGGAGACTCCGTTTATTTTGGACGCTGTGCCCGTGGGCGCGAAAAAGGTTTGGCCGTTGAGGGTTCTGTCTGTGAGGCGGCGGATGCTTCCGGAGGCGGCGTTACCGGCCGCTCCGGGGCATGCAGGATGACCACGCCGTCATCGTCGTCTTCTTCATCCTCCTCCGTGAAGGGCATGCTGTCCGCCGGCGAGCGGTCATCGAGTACCATGCCCAGCCCCCGAAGCTCCTCCTCCAGACCGTCGACGGCGCTGTCGACCTGGTGCGGCGTTGGCGTGACCCGGGTATTCAGGCGCGTGGCGACGGTGGCCTCCAGGGTCTCCCACTGGGCAACGGCAATCACGCCGGCGCCTTCGACAAACACCTTGCTGCGGTCTGACGAGGTCAGGGCGTACCACAGGGTGCGGTCGATGCCCTTCAGCCAGCGAAAACGGGCGCCCGGCAGACGCAGCTGCTGCGCGTGCAGGGCCGAGAGGGCGGTGCGGGTGGTGCTGTGGCGGGTTATCCACTGGCGGGCCTCCGGCGTCTGGCTGACGCGGGTGAACGCCCGGGCCGCGATACCCAGAACCGGGTAACCGAATTTACCGCCGTCCCGGCGGCTTCTGAGCAGGCAGGAGCGGTTAAGGCTGTCGAGCAGGGCCTCCGCTGCCTTACGGTCGTTCAGGAACACCTGCAGGCCGAAGACCGCAAACATCGCCTTCTCGGCCGGACTGAAGCTGTCCATGCCGGACAGCGGCGTCCCCAGCTGGCGGGTGAACACCTCGCGGGCCCGTTCGCGGTCGAGACGCTGGCCGACAATCAGCTGATGCTCCAGGGCAAACTCCTCCGGCGCCTGCGCGCTGCGGTGCTCCGGCGGGTCACAGTTGAGCAGCTGCGTTTTCGGGTCGCCATAGCACAGTGCCGGAATGATGGACGGCGAGAAGCGGGCCATGATGTGCGGCAGGGTGTGAATGCTGATGGGGCGGCGGGTGTGGTTCATCGGGTGATTGCGTACCGCGATACCGCCCCAGACGACCACGATGGCCAGCGGCGCCAGCAGAATGCCGGCGGTGCGGTTCATCACGGTGATGAACTGGCTCCAGTCGAGGGTATTGGCATGATTGCCCGCCCAGGACAGCAGATTGATGCGCTGTGCGACGAAGGGGTGTATCCGGGGAAAGTCACACCAGGACCAGAGGGTGTAGAGCAGGGTACAGCTGCCATAGATGACCGGAGGACGGTAAATCCAGAGCAGAACGGCCAGCAGGATGATGATGGCCAGAAACATAAACATGCGTTCATTACCCGGGTGATGGGGCTGTGGACGTGCTTGCATGGAAACTCCGTTGAGTTAGTGCTATACAACAGCCACGCTGCATATTGCGGAGAGCAACAGACAGGGGGCTATGAATGAAAACAGTGACCATCCGCGCTCATGGCGATGATCTGGTAGTGGATATTCCCGGCGATATGGCGTCAGTACTTAACTGGGACGTAGGTACTACCTTGATTGTTGAGCGCGTCCGGGATGTGGTGATGTTCAGGGAGCGGCAGTGCAACCCCCGGGGAGCCTGGACGGTAAGTGAGTTACTGGATCAAATAGACAGAGATGAAATCAAAATGCTGAATGCCAGTATTGGTGGTTTTTCTTGGGATGCTAAAGCCCGTTGAGATGGCATCACCAATAATGCAACCTTGATTTGTGTCCACAACTGGAACACAATGTAATCATGTACAATAATACCCCTGAGGTGATGCCATGATTGCCAATACCACCGTTAAAGCCAGAATTCCGCAGGACGTGAAAGATCGCGCAGTATCAGCCCTTGAAAAAATGGGGCTTAATACTTCTGATGTGATCCGTCTTGTGTTCATGCGTGTTGCTGATGAGGGGCGACTCCCGTTTGAAGTCAAAACGCCAAATAAGCAAACACAAGCGGCGATGTCTGAGCTGGATGAAGGAAAAGGTAAACGCTTTTCGTCCACGGATGCCCTTTTTGATGATTTAGGGATCTGATGCTTACACCAGTACGAACGAGTGCTTTCAAATCTGATGTGAAGCGACAGGTGCGGCGCGGCAAGGATATGTCCTTACTAAAAACGCTTATTGATTTGCTTGTTAATCAACAGCCTGTTCCTGCCCAATATGTCGATCACCCTTTATCAGGCAACTGGCGGGGCTATCGTGATGCTCATATTGAGGGGGACTGGCTGCTCATTTATAAAATCGACGGTAATGAACTGAGGCTGGCCAGGACGGGAACGCACCAGGACATCTTCAGCAACTACTGACTATTACACCAGTAAAAAGAAAGAGCGCGTGATGCGCTCTCTGGTGATCTGTCAGTGCGGGGAGTGAATTACGCCATTGCTTTTTGCCGGACGTAATCATTAAAGGCACTACCCACATTGACCGCCGGCTGATACGACGGTGACAGCAGAACGTCGAGCTTATGACCGAAGGCCATGCATGCTGATTCCTTACCAAAAGACATTCTGAATACCGGAAAATCAATATCATTAAATTTTAATGTCAGTATTTCACCACGGCATTCATATCCGGCGAGCTCTTTAATGTTTTTACCTTTAAAGATATTTTTATGTGCGGAAGCCATTAACAGTGTGCCATGTGTGGTGTCGACGCCAATATAGTTGCCATTTAAATAACCTATGGCCTCATAACTCGGGTTCGGTCTGAAGTTTTCACAAAAGAAGCGCTGGAAGGTCGAGTTGTTTACTTTTACGGATTTTTTGTTAACCATGCGAATGGAGTAAAATATTGCAATGGTCGCTAACAGGAATAAAAAGTTCCAAATCCATGGGTCTCGCGGATCGTTTGTTATGAACATCACTACCGTAAAAAATGCCATTGATACCCCTACTAGGATAGCGGGAAAAATGTAGATCTGAGCAAATAAATTTTTATATTTTGTCATTTTATTCCATCCCCTTCCGGTGAGTGGTTGTTGGATGCGGGCGCATTCGTTTTCAGCCCCGGTGCATGCTGCACGCCGTGAGAGAAGCCTGCGAAGATGCTCTTCGTCGAGTCCACCACGTTACCCAGTATGTTTGCTGCCTCTCTGCCACCCAGCCAGGATATGACGTAATCCGGCATGGTGACCTGCAGACTGAATACCCGTGATACCGTGGAGGTGCATAATCTGGCATATGCCAGTAATAACCCCACCATAGATACCACACCTGTTATTGATGATGCCTGAACATTAGCAATGGCAGGTCCAAAAAGTAAATCTAAAAGTGTGCCGATTGCGACAATCGTCAGACTTGAAAATATAAATCCGAGCACCATTAACATAGGTCTAATCATAACATCAATCAGGAATATATAGCCATAAGCAGAGCGATGTCCTGGCTCGTTTTCTGTACCAATATGTGTCGCTGAAAATAACGTTCCACCGGTTACGCCGACTAATACGCTGACTATCCAGTTGGCAGCGCCCGCCATCCAGTAAATAAACGGAATGAGTGGCAGGAATATCGATAAGGTAAAGCCGGTGGTGAATAATAACAGCAGAACAAAATAGATAATGGGGGTGAAGGCGTCCAGTACGGCTCGCATCCCCTCGGTAGCATTAAAGGAGAATGCAGCGGCTATTTTACCCCACACACCTTGGGTTGTTGTTTCAGCTATTACTTTTGCCGCTGTGAATATGGCCAGAGCTCCTTCAGCACCGTCTAAGGTGTAGTCGCCAATCGCCTTCATCTTTAACAGCGGGTTCATCTGGTCATTTTTATTATTATTGCCAATTTGCATTGTGGCAATTCCATTGGTTATTTGCTGCATTCGGGAATGAAAGACCCCTACAAACACAGCGTCTGGCTCAGAACCATCTTTGGTTTGCTGTATATCCTGGGTGCTCTCTGTTCCCAGCGGCGGTGTGTATTTACTGTTCTGCAGCTGGGCCTGGTACGCTGTTATCACGCTGGCGTACAGATCCTGCGTGCCCAGATCGCCCAGGCCGCTCATCCCGGTTACCGCCGGCTTGAGCTTGACGGCGTCATTGACCTTGTTGTTGGCCGTGGCGAAGGTCTGATACCACGAGCCCAGCGAGAGCCAGCCGTATTTCTTCAGCTGGGCGGAGAGCACGGCGACCAGCTGGCTGTCCTGGCCCTGCGCCTTCAGCGTCTGGTTGATGCGATCCTCATAGGCCCGGGCGGCGTTCTGGATGTCGGTTTCCGCATCCGGCAGGGTGCCGCTGCCGGAGTCCTGGCGGTTGACCAGGGCGCTGACAAAGCGGGAGGCGGACTGCGAGAGCGTGTTCTGCATCTCGTTCATCGCGCTGCGCTGGGCGCTCAGTATCGGGTCGACGTTGACCGGCGCCGGGAACGCCCAGTTGAGCGACGGGTCCGGCAGGGACTGCGGCAGGCGGGCGGCGCCGCACAGGGCGTTGCCGTTGCCGATTTCAAAGCCGTCCGGCAGGGATTTGATGGCCATCATCGGCGTGCTGCCCTGGCCGTAGCGGCCGTACAGGGTGGCGAGGTCGGTGTTGAGGCTGTACATGCACAGGTTCATCTCGTAGATGGCGCGGGCGGTGCTCACCGTCTGCGGCGTCACCGGCTGCACGACGAGCGAGTAGCCTTTGGCCATCATGTCGACGATGCCGTCGGTGACCACGTTGGCCCCGCCGACGCCCATGATGGAGGCGGCCCACAGGAAGGTCAGCTGGGAGAGCGACCAGCCGGAGACGGTGGGCACCAGGGAGAGAAAACCGGCCAGGGTGGAGACCGGGCCTATCATGCTGGCGCCGCCGCTGAACACCTTGCCGGCCTGCCCGGCCTTCACGACGTGCTTCAGGGTCAGGCCCATAAACCAGAAGCAGGCGACGCAGGCCACGAAGCCGTTAAAGATGAAGAAGATTTGCCCGACCAGGCTGGCGTCGGTGGAGAGCGGGTTCGTGACAACGTCACCGAAAATCATCACCAGTATCTGGCGGGAGAGGTCGGTGGGGCGCGTCGCGGCCTGCTCGATGGTTTCAAACGAGAAGCCGTCGGCCCGGGCGCTCGCGGTCAGCAGGCACAGCAGGGCCGTGGCGAAGCATTTTCGCAACAGGGTCATAGTGGGTATCCGGAAATCAGGAAAAGGTCCGGCAGGTGCCGGAGGGGATTCAGCGTTCGGGCGTCAGGGTGCTGATGAACCAGCCCCGCTCATGCACAAAGTCGGTAAAGCCGCCGCGCTCGGCCGGTGACAGTCGGCCTTCCCGCAGCTGCCACAGCCGCCAGGTGCAGACCAGCGTCTTCACAAACAGCAGGCCGGTCAGCGCCAGCAGGGCCAGGCTGATGACGCCGACGCGCAGCAGCAGCCAGGGCGACTGCCAGCCGCTGAGCACCGTGAGGGTCAGCAGGGCGGTGACCGTCATCACCGGCAGGGCGGTGAGCGCCAGGCTCAGGCACTTGCGGCGGTAAAAGCGCGTCTGCAGCGCATCCCGGGTCTGGCCGCTGGCGGCCACCGCCTCCACAAAGCTCAGCTGTTCCGGGGCGTCGTCGTCCGGGGCGTTCGCGGGGGCGGGCCTGCCGGCCCGCTTCAGGTGGTTCAGCACGGAGGTGCCCGCGATGGTGGTCACCCGGCGGGTTTCGGACAGCGGCAGCAGCAGGTTCAGGCCGGACCAGGCACCTTTGCCGGCGCGTCTGAGCAGGGAGGGTTTACGGGTATCTTCAGTCATCGGGCATCTCCGGCGGCGACGTCGCGCAGTTGCGCCTGCAGCAGCGGGCGGTAGTTATCGGTGGCGGACAGGGACAGCTGCTGCCCCAGCAGGACGTTGCTCTTCTGCAGCTGCTGCTTGATGCCGAGCAGCAGCCAGTTCTGCTGGGCCTGCACGCGGATGGCCTCGCGCTGCAGGTTGTCGCTCTCCATGCCCTGCAGGTCGGCCTGGTAGTCGGTGTTGGCGTAGCGCCGGCCGACGTCGAAGGCCTCGAACTCCCGCTCGGACATGGTGCCGGTACGCTTCGCCTCGTCAGACGCCGTGCGGTTAAAGTACGCGGCAGCCGAGGGTATCTGCAGGGCGTCCTTCAGCGCGTCCTTCGTGGCCGCCTCCGGCTGGCTGGCGGCAATCAGGGCGCGCATCGGCTCACGGGCGGCGTCGTTGATGGCGCTGTATTCGGTCTGCAGGCCGACGTACTGGCGCCCGGAGGCGGTGGTGACCTCGCCCTTGCCCGGCTGCTTGCCGGCGATGGACGGGGCGCTGTTCAGCACGTAGGCCATGGCGGCATCGGTCTGCGCCTGGGTGAAGGTCAGGTCCGGGGCCTTGCCGTCCTCGCCGGCGCCGTCAAACAGGCTGGCGAGGCGCTTGTCGGCGCCGGGCATCTGCGATACCCCCTTGCAGAGCGCGGTCCCGCCCCAGACGGCGTTGTCGGTGGCGTCGCAGTAGTCCGCGTGAATGGCCGCGCCCTGGTACTGCACCTGCTCCGGCGGCGGGGTGGGCGCGGTCACGCCCTGGCGGATACGGCTGTTGCTGATGCCCTGACCTGCGGCCAGTGCCCCCTGGCGGGCGCGGGACCCGCTGTGCACCTCGGCGGCCATACCGGAGCCGGATTCGGTACAGATGGTCTCCGGTACGGCAAAGGCGCGGCGGGACTGCTCCAGGCGGTCGGTCTGGCGCCCGAAGGTGTCCTGGTCGCGCTGGGCCTGGGCGGCCTGGGCGATTTCGGTGGCGGTCTTGCCGCCGTTCTCGTTGACCGCCGCCCCGAGCTGGCCCAGGGTGTCGTTCATGATGTGCATCTGCGGCACAATCTGGCGCTCCACGGGGAGGCTGCTGGTCACCTCAACCGGCATGGCCCGGACGGTCATGGAGAGGGGCAGCAGGAGGACGCAGAGCGTGCGGGTCAGGGCGGTCTGTCTGAATACGGGGCTGGTCATACGAAGGCCTTCCATAACAGGGCGCCGGCGCTGCTCCAGAACGCGGCGAGCGCCAGGAGCATAAACAGCACCGGGCGGCGGTACAGGGCGCGCAGGGCGTGGGTTTTCAGGGCAGTGAGCATAAGGTTCTCCTTGTCATTAATGCTGCAGGTAACCGACGCCGGCCAGCAGTTCGTCTGCCAGCTGGCGCACGGCGCTGTCGTTGTCGTCGAGCCGGCTTTTCTTTTTCAGCATATTGATGTGTTTCTCCGCCGAGCCGCCCGGGAAGGTCTTCGCCAGCAGGTTGCGGGCGCTTTTGCCGTCGAGGGCGTCATAGAGCATGTTGCGCAGGGCGCGGTTCACCGGGGTGGAGTTGAGCGCCCACAGCTCGCGCGGTCCGACGGTGTTTTTCAGCAGCTGTGCCACATTGCCGTTGGTGGTCTGGTAGACCGCCAGGAAGGTGGTGCCGCTGCCGTCCGGGGCGGCGCCGCGCGCGGTGCTGAGCAGCTGGTTAAAGGTGGTGCGCGGCACGTGGAAGTTGTTTTTCAGCAGCTCCCAGTCGCCGGCGCGCACCCGCATCAGGTAGAGCGAGTTGGCGGACTCCAGCAGCGCCTGCGGGAAGTCGTCCAGATACTGGGAGGCAAACACCGTGCGCACGCCGAACTTGCGCTGCTCGCGGTCTTCGGTCTGCAGGGCGGCCCAGAGGGTGTCGATACCCTTGATGTTGTGCAGTTCGTCCATGAAGATGAGCTTCACCTCCTGGTCCAGTTGCCCGATGCGCTTCTCGTGCAGGGGGCGGTAGCGCGGGTCGAGCCGCCCGAACAGTTCGTCCTGATACTGCGGCAGGTAGAAGTCGTTCGCCCCGGCCAGGTTGCGGGCAAACTGGTACATGATGCCGGTGCGGATTTTGCCCTCCGGGGAGTCGTTGCCGGCGACGTTGTTGACGTCGACCACCCGGATGCGGGTGGCGGGGCTGACCGTCAGGCGGGTGCGCCCGGCAATCAGCGGGTAGTCCGACAGCGCCTGGGTCAGGCAGCGCGAGACGTAGTGCAGCAGCTTCTCGTCCGAGCCCGGGCGGTTGACGTCGGCAAACGCCTCGCGCATCTCGTCGCTGTTGAGCGCCCCCTGCAGGTCGTTGAGCTCCGGCACGGCCTGCGCCTGCGCCAGCGAGGCCTCCTGGACGTACCCCTTATCAAACAGCATGTCGCGGACCTCGTACCAGGTGGCCAGCGCCCACCAGGCGGCGTCGTGCTCCGCGAGGCAGCCGCTTTCCTGCAGCGCGGTGTCGACGGCCGGCACCAGGGTCGGGCCGTAGCGCAGGGGCGAGGTGTCGCTGCTGTGGCGGTACACCATGTCAACGGCGCGGGTCAGTATCTGCCGGCAGGAGGCGGCATCCGGCGGCAGCCCGGTCTGCGGGTCGATGCACAGGCTGCTTAACAGCCGGAGCAGGTATTCGCGCTCGATGCTGAGCGGGCGTTTGAGCCCCAGCTGGATATCGAACGGGTTGCGGCAGTGGGCCGCGTCGTTGTGCAGCACGATGCTGATGACCCGGTCCTTCATCCCGGCCGGCAGGCTGTCGAATATCAGGTCATACAGCCCCTGGGCGGTGAAGCCCTTGTCTATCAGCGCGTAGAAGGGCAGGTCCATGTTGCCGCCGGAGAGCGCGTCCACGTGCAGGCGGTTGGCGAGCAGGGATTTACCGGAGCCCGGGGAGCCGGCAATCAGCTCGGTGTGCTTCTCCTGCAGGGGACTGGCCAGCTGCACGGCGTAGGGCTTGCCGTCGGTGGTCTGGAAAACTGTGTTGCCGGTGTTGCCCCAGGGGCTCGCCGGGCGCTGCCAGGGCATCATGCCGAGTCCTTCGGAGAGCGGCGGAAACAGCAGCGTCGGGGCGCTGTAGCGGGAGACCAGCGGCAGGGTGTTAATCCAGGCCCGTATCGGGTCGCCGAAGGTGCGGGTGACGCTGCACACGCCCCAGGACTGCAGCGATTTCTGCAGCAGGGTCATGTTGCGCTTCAGGCGCGACCTGTCCGCATCCCAGGTGCTGGCGGTGACCGTCATCACGCAGACCGGGTCCTCGCGGTCCCGGGCCAGCAGGTACTCCACCGAGTTGTAAATCTGGCGCAGGGACGGGATAACCGCGAGGAAGGTCAGCAGCCCCTGCTTTTTGCCCAGCACCGCCGCGCCGCCGGGCATCAGGTCGATGCGCAGGCGCCAGGGCAGCTGGCGCGGGACCTTTTTGAACAGCTGCGCAAAGGACTCCGGGCGCTGCGGGGCCAGCGTCATCGCCAGCTGGCCGTGAAAGAGGCCGTCTACCTCCACCAGGTTGCCCCGGGGCGTGACCTCGCTGTCGCAGTACTGGAAGTTGAGGTGCGGTGCCAGGCAGGCGCTGATATCGTCCCCGCGCATCACTCCGTGGGGCAGGCAGCGGTCGCCCGGGAGCAGCGGCTGCCACGCCTCACTGGTGCTGCTGCGCTCAATCTCGTCGCGGATAATCTGCCCGGTCTCATGGGCGTCCATGAGGCGCACCATCACCCCGTCGTTGCCGTCGGCGAGGTCGCTGGCGAGCTTGTCGATAAAGGCGTCGTGGCGCATCTTCAGCCCCTCAAACTCGGCGAACACCGGGTTCTGGCCAAAGCGGGACTCCGGCAGGTTACCGAAGCGCTTCGTCTGCAGGTCGCTCTCCTCCTTACGCTCGGCGGCCGGCAGGGACTCAATGGCGGTGTACACAACCAGCCAGACGCGCTCGCGCGCCAGCCAGGGCGTGAGCTTCTCAATGCGCTCGTCGATGATGTCGTCTATCTGCAGGCCGAGACGGCGGCAGGCGTCCCGCTGCGGGGCCATCAGGCGGGTGATTTCTTCCTCCCCGCGCGTGGGGTCGCGCTCGAACACCATGCTGAGTTTGTGCCCGGCGGCCTTGAAATCGCCGGTCAGGCCGTCCGCGAGACGGCGGATGAAGCGCTGCAGGCTGTCGTCCGGTGCCACCTGCCCGGGGGCCACCGGCGCGTCGCTGAACTCGCGAAACGCCCCCTGCACCTCGAAGCAGCTGGCGTAGTCGTTGGTGACCGTGCTGTGAATGTAGGGGGCGTCGAGCTGCGGGTGGCGAACCCTGTCGTCCGGCGTGAGGCCAATGACGGTGCGCAGGTCGCAGTAGTCGGGAAAGCTGCGTCCCAGCGTGTAGCGGGACAGGGACGCGAGGGCGTCCTCAATCTTGTCGATAATCATGCTCAGCCTCGTGCGCGGTAGTCCAGATAAAAGCGGTGCCACCAGGTGGTGGCGTTCTCCGGCGGAGCGTCCGCCAGGCGGCCGCGAAGGCGGCGGGGGTTGAGAATGAGGGCCAGATGCCGCCAGCGGGCGGTGACCTCGCCCCGCTGCGCCGGCGGCGTGCGGTTCAGCACCTCCGCAAAGGCCTGCGGGTGGGCGGTGCCCCAGTGCTGAATGACGGTGTTATCGTGGGAGGTCAGCCAGTCGAGCAGGGCGCGAGCGTCCTGCTGATACTGTTCGTCGCCAACCGCCAGCGCCTGCGCGATGGTGCGCTGCAGGTGGTTGACGTCCTCCGGGGAGAGGAGTGGCAGGCTGACCATCACGCCCCGGTCGGCACCGGTCTGGTCCAGCGCCAGCCAGGCCTGACAGTACGGGTCGGCGACCGTGAGGTTCTCGTCGGCGGTGTGGCGCGGATCGCCGTCGCGGAACAGGACGGAGTTGTGGGGGGAGTCATACCCGCAGCACTCGCAGGTCTGACCGTCCTGACGGGCGCGCCGGCTGAGTGCCTCAAGACGCGCAGGCGTCAGCGCGTCGCCGGCCACGGGCCGGGAAACGGAAAAAATTAACATAGGGAAAGTTCTCATATGGAAGAAAAAAGAGGCATCCAGCGGCAGGCGTGCCGGCTGTATACGGGGCACGGCATCGACACGTTCGGGCTATATGTCGATAAAATCGATTTTTTTAAACATAACGCAGTGACAGGTTGATGGCATCGACATATCATGACGATATGTCGATAAAAGTGAGTTTTTTAAACATATGACCTGGTTGCCGGAGATCCCTTACAACGCTTTACCGTTACTGCCGCCGGCACAAACGGAAACCCGCCGCGTACTCAAGGCGTGTATTGGCGCCCGTGCGGCGCTGGCAGAGCTGAAAACGGCCGGTGAACTCATCCCCGATCAGGGGCTGCTGGTCAATCTGCTTCCGATGCTGGAGGCGAAGGATTCCTCCCGTATTGAGAACATCGTGACAACCAGCGACCAGTTGTTTCAGTATGCGGATCGTGCCGAGGGGGCGGATGCGGCCACCAAAGAGGCGCTGCGTTACCGCACCGCGCTGTTTGAGGGCTTCAGCCAGCTGGAAAACTCACCGTTGTGTACAAACACAGCCATTGTCATCTGCACCCGGCTGCGGGCGGTACAGACCGATATTCGTAAGGTCCCGGGAACCGTTCTGCGCGATCAGCATCACCAGGTGGTGTACACCCCGCCGGAAGGCGAGGCGGCTATCCGTGATTTGCTGGCTAACTGGGAGCGCTTTATCCACGGTGAGGATGACATCGATCCGCTGGTAAAAATGGCGATTGCGCACTACCAGTTTGAATGTATTCACCCCTTCCCTGATGGAAACGGGCGCACCGGGCGTATTCTGAATATCCTGTATCTTATTGAGACCGGGTTGCTGTCGCTGCCGATCCTCTATCTGTCCCGCTTCATCCTTGAGCGGCGAAGTGATTATTACACCCTGCTGCGCGGCGTGACCGCCGAAGGGGACTGGGAGTCATGGATCCTCTTTATGCTGGAGGCGGTGGAGAACACGGCGCACTGGACCACGAAGAAAATCGCCCTTATCCGGGCGCTGATGGCGGAGACGGCCAGAGATGTTCGTGAGCGGCTGCCGAAAATTTATTCCCACGAGCTGATTCAGTCGCTGTTTGCACAGCCGTACTGCCGTATTGAAAACCTCGTGGAGCGGGGAGTGGCAAAGCGGCAAACCGCATCGGTTTATCTGAAGCAGCTGGTTGAGGCCGGCGTTCTGGAAGAGATGAGTGCCGGGCGTGAGAAACTGTATATCAATACGCGATTGTTGCAGGAGTTAACGCATTGATATTATGACTGTATCAGTCAGCAGCCAAGGAAAGAATGCTCAGCTTTTGTCTGACGCATTACGCCAATATCCACGTAATGCGTCAGATATTCAGTTGGTTATCACCAGTCGCTACTACCCCAACGGCATAATGATGACGTACTGGATCAGTGTTTCACCGATATCCTGAGTCCCGGGAGTGCATCGTCGTAGTCGAAGTTCAGGTTTTTATCGTCATACTGAGGTTGGTCGTCAATGGCGATAGCCCCTGTTTTCCAGAAGGCATTTATTTCATCTTTTCCTGCGTTCTGCAGGACGATTTCGCTGTTATTCACAATGCCCTTTGTGATGAAATTAAAGGTGCCTTTATTCATTTCTGAAATTTCTTCAGTGCCAAGTAATGGGTGGTTTTTAGCCATAAACATCAGGCGTGAATTTTCTCCGTTAATATCGAACCCAACACCATCATTACTGGAGAATGTTAATTTTGATGATGTCAGCGTGCTGTCTGTGAATGTTATTTGTGCGCTGTTTTTGAGTGTAGCGAAAAAACTAAAAAATATCGCTTCATGTTTTGGTACTTTGTTGGAGAAATTGCATAAAAAAGAAGCGTTGTCGTTCAGGTTAAAAGTTCCACCTATTTTGTTTCGTAGGGTTGACCCCTCGGAAACGGAAATATCAATATTGAACCGGGAGGAGTCAGACATGTTCAACGTAAATTCATCTTTACTACCGAAAACGATAAAAGGACAGTTTGTCACGTTTAATTGAGATGAGTTATTTAATGTTAAGGAAAGCGGGGCTGTATTTCCCTGGCGATTAGCAAGGTAGAGCCCTGAGTTTGTTACTCTGTTGTTTTTATCGTAATCGAGAACTAAATTCCCATTCATAATGTTCATGTTAAGATTTCCGCCACTCATGACAGAACCTGAGGAGGGCCACCAGACCATGCTTTCTTCATCATAAGCACCGACTATAGCCAAAGTGAGGGTCTCACCTTCAGCATCCATTGTGAAATCTGCTCCCGGGTTTTTCCAGAAGTGACTTCTTGAGTCTGTGATTTTTTGGGTGCCGTAATCTTTTGTATAAGTCTGAGCGCTATTTTTATCCCAGATGAACTCTTGAGTCATGGTGTAACCTCGTTATTGCAGTGATGGAAAAATCAGATTTCTCATGATGCTGACAATGGCTGTTTGGATGTGTCAAAGCTTATCGTGTATTTTTCTATTAGCGGATATGTTATTGCTGAATAGCCATTCATCTTCACCAGAGTACGAAAAAACGACCTGTTCCTGGTACTTGCCTGACTTATCTCATGACCGGTTGGTTATATTTCAATGTGAAGACAAGCGTTTTTCCTGAAATGAAAAAAAATCGGATAAAATTGCTTTTATCGCCGACTTTACTAAGCGCGTTGTGTCAATGGGTGGGGTGCTGGCGAACATTAATTATTAAATCAGTCATAAGCTAAAGAAATAACGCTCAGCTTTTATCTGACGCATTATGTCAATATCCACGTAATACGTCAGATGTTCAGTCGGTTGTTACCATCCGCCACTCCCATAATGGCATCATGATAACGTGCCGGGTTAGTGTTTCACCGATATCCTGAGTCCCGGGAGTGCATCGTCGTAGTCGAAGTTCAGGTTTTTATCGTCATACTGAGGTTGGTCGTCAATGGCGATAGCACCTGTTTTCCAGAAGGCGTTCATTTCATCTTTTCCTGCGTTCTGCAGGACGATTTCGCTGTTATTCACAATGCCCTTTGTGATGAAATTAAAGGTGCCTTTGTTCATGCCTGCAATTTCTTTCTCACCAAACAGCGGATGACCTTTAGCCATGAATGCCAGTCTTGCATTGTCGCCATTAATATTGAATTTTGCGCCATTTTCGTCACCACTGGCGAACTCCAGTTTTGATGTGGTAGCGGTGTTATCTGTAAATGTCATTTTTGCATTGCCACTCACGGTGGCAAGGAAACTCAAAAGGGCTGCTTTGTATCCGGCGTGTTCATCAGGAAACTCGTATGAGAAAGAGGCGCTGTCTGTCAGGTTAAATGCTCCGCTTATGATATTCAGCATCCCAGCCTCCTGGGTGGTGGAGCTTTCAATGTTAAAGTGAGAGGAACCAGACATGGCTAATTTAAAACCACCAAATTTTGAAAAGAAAACAAAAGGGCAAGATATTATATCTAACCTGGCTGAGTTGTTTAGCGTTAAGTAAAGAGGTGTTGTATTGTTGCCAAAATAAATACCGGAGTTTCTCAGTGTGTTGTTTTTCTCGTAGTAGAGAACTAAATTTCCATTAATAATGTTCATGTTAAGTGGGCTGCCAGTCATCCCCTCGGACGGCCACCAGATGTTGTTCTCGTCCCCATCAACCCCAGCCACAACCAGAGTCAGCGTTTCACCTTCAGCATCCATGGTGAAATCAGCTCCCGGATCTTTCCAGAAAGGGCCGAGTGAATCATGCTGGTAAGGGGTGAGTTTTTGGGTGCCGTAGTCTTTCGTGTAAATCTGAACGCTACTTTCGTCCCAGATAAATTCTTTAGCCATAATAAACCTCGCGATTAGGGTGACAGGAAATGAGATTTTTCATAAGCCTGTCAATGGCAGTTATAATGTGTCAAACTTTATTGGTGAATTTAAATCTCAATGTATTAAGTCGTTTGTGATAAGGTGTTTTAATTTTCGATTTGAAATTTCCCGCCCATAAAGGGCGGGCGTTAGGTTACTCTGATTGTACCGGGGTAAGATCTGGCTGTTGGGTTTCTAAAACGCTTAATCCATACATATCGAACCGGTCATGTTTGCTGAATCTTTTTGCAGTGATATCTGCTGGCTGGATAATGCTTTTGCTGCCAGGTAATATCCATTCTCTTGCGACGATGGTGTGGAAGACCAGATGTATAAACCATTTATTTTATTAAACGCATTACTCCATTCATCCGCGTAGTTACCTACCACAGGAGGTTGTGTTAGAGAGATAAAATTAATCTCTGGCAACATTTTCCCCAGAGAACGGCACTCAGCATCAGCACTGGTCCATGTGATAGGATTTCTCGGGTTTCCGGTCTGCGATGGAGGGCTGGTAAACCAGTATTTTATATTCACGGGATAATCCAGTGAGCCACTGTCGTATTTTGCTGTAATGACTGCGGTGCCTTTACGATGTATGGTGATTGTTCCTTTGTCGTTCACTGAAGCTACATCAGGCGCAGAGCTGCTCCATTCTGTGGCTACGGCATTATCCAGACGCAGAGCAAATTGTGCACCATCATACCCGGTTGCCGGATAACCTGTGCCGCCAGCCCACTCCCACCATACCTTCCCTGAAGAGTTACTTTGCATAACCGTAAGCTTTTTAGGTAAGGTGTTCTGGCAGGTTACACCAACCTGGGTAAAGGCATTAATGACATCGCTTTCTGAATCACCTTCATCACGAGCGGCCTGAAGAACGTCGCAGGCACCGGAATTAAAGCTGGTAAAGTTTGTCCAGTAAAGCGTATTGGCTCTGGCAAACAAGCCAAATGCTTTGCGGGTATTCCAGCCGTCACTTTTGGCCAGCAGGCAGAACGCCTTATTATAAATTCCGGATGTATAATGCTCCTCCATTGTTGGCTGATAATCTTTTTGATTATCAATGGATTTACCATCTTGAGATGGGTCACACAAATACCGAACAGAAAGCATAGGTTGCCCGTTATCCTGCATAACACCGGGTTTGACTACATTTTCCCCCATCAAAAAATTATTGGAGCCATTCAGGTAATACTTAAAGGTTTCACCGGACATATCAGAAAAAGACTCATTGATGGCTCCTGTCTGTTCGCCGCCTGGCTGTAAGGCGTCGTTTTTTTCTGTGAAGGCATGCCCAACTTCATGTGCGATAACATCGGGCGTGGTGTAAGGATAGAAATCCTTATCTCCGCCAGCAAGAATTACTCGACCTACCCAGGAGGATCCTTCACCTTCACTATACTGAACGTAAGTATTTATGTTTCCATCTCTGGGGGGAACTCCCAGATAGGAAATATACATGTCAATGGTCCCCTCAACATAACTTAGGGCATCATTCACCGGCGAAAATCCGCCATTATATGGATCTTCCGGAGCGATGAGGCAGTCAAACGACGTTAGCGCTCCGGCATCAGACTCATTTGTTTGTTTATAGATAAATACCTTTTTTTTGTCGTCTCGGGAATAACAGCGTGTCGGTGTGTTTGGCGCGGCTATTTTGTCGGCATCAAACTTCAGATCCTGCCTTCCGGTCTTTTCGTTTCCACCGGGGCCGTGCATGGTGACATTTCTGACGCCATTATATTTTTCAAGTATGGTACCGGACGTTGCGTCGATAAAGGCCACAGGGCGCAGTCTGTTGTCAGACAGAAAATCGACTTTATAAACCAGCAGACCTTTCTGGTCTTTATCGATATAAATGTATTTTTTGATGGTCAGCGAGTCAGGTACGGAATGTGTTCCTTCCAGATGAAAAGCTTTCCGGGTCGCGGATAGCGCATCCTGTTCGCTCAGCACCGGTTTGTCCGGTATAGCGTCCTCAGTCAGCTTAGAGACAAGATCGCCATAAGCGTGAACGACCTTATGATTTTTGTCCTCTTCAATGGTGAGATGATGCCCGTAAACGGGGATGTTGTGGTAGTACTGCACTAGTTTTACGCTGCTCGTCTGATGACGGGTCGGCAGACTAACGACCGAAGAAAACGTATTTCCCTCACCCAGCCATGGATAATTCTGCAGCGTGGTGGCGGTCATGTTATCCGGCACTGTGCCGTCCAGATGCATCACTTCCGCCGCCTGCGCTGAAAAACTGGTTATCAGTGCCAACGCCAGTATCTTCTTGTTCGATTTCATATTATCTGACCTTTAATCAACGTAATAAAACTGAAGTGTCAGTGCCAGACTCTGGAGATGGGAGGTTTCTGTCGTCAATGCGACGAGAGATGAAAAAGACTCCGCCTTTTTTGGGCGGAGTATTTAATGAGTGTTATTTAAGGGAGACTAAGTAGCGGCCTGAATTCCCGTCTTTATTAAAATTAAACGCTTTACTGACAGCGTCTTTTCCGATAACAGGTGTATTATTAATTGCCAGATACCCTCCCTCCATTAATGCGGAAAGGCTTTCTTCTGTCTGGCCGTTAAAGATGAATATCCCCTTTTTATTTTCGCTGTTGCCGTTTGTATCGAAATTGAAAACCCCGTGGTGATTGTTGTCTTTGGAGAATACCCATGGGTTTTTTCTCAGGTCAGTAGGGTGCCAGAACTCGATTCGTGGGCGATATTCAAAGTCATGGCTATCGGCTATAAGATCGAATCTCGGGGGTTCATTTCCTGTGTCCTTGTCTGAACCCTCAAGGGTGATCCTTCCTGCTGACAGTGTCATACTGCCTTCACCTTCACAGCGAATATTGCCCGAGGGGAATGAGATTTGCTCAGCTTCAAAAAGCAGATCTCCATTTTCCCGGGCCTGCAGGAAGGACTTTTTCTTCCCGCCAAGGAAGATGCTTCCCTCCGGAGACCTGATTTTTATGTAACCTGCAGAAGCATCCAGAAAAATACTGGAATTTTCTTCATCCTGGTGTTTTTTGGGGCTTAACCCGATATATATGTCACCATTGGACTGGATGTTGAAATCTCCATTTTCAAAAACCATGTTTAGTTTTTTATCAGCATCCCCGTCTTCCAGTTGTGGCCACAAAATATCTGTACCATCGGTAACCTCCAGTGTCAGCGCACGGCCGGGAGCGTTCATGGTGAAATCAGTTTCACATTTTTTTGCAAAATGGGCCCCTGTTTCAGTCAGTACAGTAACTCCAAACAATGAAGCGTACTCCTGTTTTGCATCCGGGTTCCACTCAAAACCAGCCATAACAACCTCTCTGTATTTCATGATGTATTGGGATAAGGTACCGACTTTTCGGTACCGACAGATATCATCACGGGTGCAGGATACGTCAATGCATAAGACGCCATGATTTTTTTCATCTTATTGATTTTAAGTGTTATTTGTATTGATTTAATGCTCCACCCTGAAGGGCGGAGCATCTGGACTTACCCTACCGAGACCGGGTTCAGGCCCAGCTGTTTCTGACCGCGCGTGGTTATCTGATCCAGGGCGATAAAGCAGAAGCCCACCACGAAGGCCAGAATGATGTGCCAGCCCTTGATGTGCGGGTTGTTTTTCTTCCCGGCCAGCATGCACAGGGCGATAAACACTGCCGCGACCCCAATCACCAGGGACGAGTCAATCAGCGGCTGCTTCAGCGACTTGATCCCGTTGGCCACCGAGATGAACATGCCGGCGATGTCGTCATCGGCCCGGGCGGCCGAGGTGGTGAGGAGTCCGGCCAGGAACGTCAGCAGGCGGACCTGGTGGCGCCGGCAGGCATCGAGCAGCATTGACAGACGAACGCAGAGCAGCAGGGGCAGGTGGGTGACTTTATTCATAACTTCCTCTTTGATTTACCAGTGAATGTTTAAGGTGTTTTGCAGTGCATCCAGCAGCTGCGGATTACAGGCGAGCATCACGCCGCAAATCAGGCGTTTCACCCCGCCGGAGATGTCCTCGCCGGCGGACAGGCCGGTATGGCCGTCCTTCAGTGACCGGCGAAGGCGACCGAGTCCCGACAGCGCAAAGCAGGCGCCGAGCGCCTGCAGCAGGGTCAGGCAGGCGTTGACGGCGACTGCCGCCGGGCCGTATTTCCCCTCGGAGAGGTAGGTGATGGCACCGAAGGTGACTTCCCCGAGCGCCATCTGGTGCGAGGTGGCGTTCATCACGCTGTGCAGGGTGATAAGGCAGCAGCACATCAGGATGACGGCGACGAACTTGCCGGCCCCGTCCTTCACCTGCCCGCGACGGGCCTGTGAGGCGAGGTTGCTGAAGTAAAAGACCAGCAGCGCCAGCCCGCCGACGCCGCCGAGCGTCAGCACCAGGTCCGTGCCGGCGCTGGCGATGTTGTTGGCCGCACTGGCCAGCATCTGGATAAGATCCACGTTCCTTCCTTAATGCAGGGTGCCGGCGGTGGTGACCACCGTCCGGTGCAGCGTGTCGATTTTCAGCACCGTGACGTTATCCAGCGTGTCTCCCGGGCGCAGCGCCCAGGTGCTGTCCCGGTATTTCACCCAGGCCAGGTCCGGATAGAGGCTCTCGATATGCGCCTGGCGCCAGAGCGTGGCCGGCGGCGCGCGGTATGCAGTGACGACTGACGGCGAACTGCCCGGGCGTGCGCGAGGCGTGGTCTGCCGGCGGTGCGTACCGGCGGTCCGGTGTCGCGTGGTTTTTACACCGGCTGACGTGTGGCCTGCGGTTGCGGTGAGCGGCCGGGCTTTCTCCAGCGCGTCGACGCGGCGGGTCAGGGCATCAATGTCGGTACGGTTGTGGGTGATCTCCCCGCGCTGCCCGTCGACCGTCTGGCTGAGCGCCGTGACGTCCGGGTTTTCAGCCGGTGCCGGTACGGGTGCCTCTGCCGGTTCGGACGGTGCGGGGGCCGGCAGCGGGGCGTTCATATCCGCTGCGTCCGGCGGGCTCTCCATCGCCGGCGGCGGCGTGGCCACCTGCGTGGCGAACGTCGGTGCCGTGGCCGGATGAGCCGGACCGCCCCGCAGGGCGGCGAACAGCACGATAGCGATAAGGCCGGCGGCCATCAGTCCCAGCTGCAGCATCGTGACGTTGCCGAGCAGGGGCAGCTGTATCATCTTTTTTTCTGACGGCGCCGGCAGCGGGTGAGCGGGCGGCTCGTCCACGTGCAGCGCCGGCGGAAGTTCGGGGTCGTCCATATCAAAATGCGACATCAGTGTGCTCCGGTGGTTAATGGGGGAATGGCCGGGTCTTTCTCCGTCCGGTCACGGTCGGTCACGGCTTTCATAAAGAGCACGGCAATCACCTGGTTCTGGCTTATCCGCACCTGGGTGGCCGGCAGGCGGGCGGCGTCACTGGCCATGACCTGCCCGGCGGAGGCGCCGATACCGCCAACGATGGTGCCGGCGACGGCGGAGCCCTTGACGGAGCCGGTGCCGCCGGTGATGGTGCCCGCGTTGGTGGACAGGATTTGGGTGTTCTGGTCCTTATAGAGCTGCCCCACGCCGCCAATCCCCTGGGCGACGGCAGGCAGGATGATACGGCTGAAGTAGCGGTGGCTGACGTCGGTGGCCACCGACGACTGCAGGGTGTCATCGGTGAGCGCCCAGGCGTCGGTGTTGTAGCCGGTGCCGTTGAGCGTCATCTGCGTGAAGTGAACGGTGACCCCGTCGCCGGCGAGCTGGATGCCCCGGGCGGTGAGGGTGGCGCCGGCCAGGGGGCCGGCCGGAATGTGCGCCAGCACAATCGCGTTCAGGTTGTCAGAGTCGACGGCGCTGTCGATGACCGCGCCCGGGCGTGAACCCGGCGCCACAATCACCTGCGCCGGCGCGCTGTCTGCCGTTCCGGCCGTCGTGGCGGCGACCGTCTGCACGACCGGCGCGTGCCCCGGCAGGCTCTGGCTCCAGCCGGCGAAGGCGCTGTCCTGCGTACCCCCGCCGCTGCTGCCGTTACCGTTACTGCTGCCCCGGGCGTCTGACTGGCCAAAGCTGTCTGCCAGCTGCACGCCGCCCGGGCGCCAGCGGCCGCCCAGCGTCTTCAGGTAGCCTTTGAGGGCTTCTTTCCGCTCGTCGCTGACGTCGCTGACCGGCGTCACGGGGCCGGCGGGCGTGGTGTCGAGGCTGACCGGCTGCGGAGCCAGCGCCACCTCCGGCGTGGCGACCGGCGCCTCGCTGATGGAGGCGATGTAGCTGCCGCCGCGCTGTTCGGCCTGCGTCGCCTGGTGGCGGTCGGCGTCGTGCATCTGCTTGCGGTAGCGGGCGGTCTCCGGGGAGTCGACGGCGGCGTTGCTCGCCACCCGTTCGATGTCGTAGGCGGAGTCCGCCGGCGGCGCCCGGTTCAGCCAGCCGGCAATGAGGTAAATCACCGCCGCCACGGCCGCGAGGCCCAGCATGATGACCAGGCCCGTTTTTTTGCCGTCACGGGCGGCGTCCTGTTCGATGGCCATGGTTTACTCCAGGTTCAGGGTCAGGGTGGTGGTCTTCCCCATGACGGAGAAGGCCACTTCCGGGGTGACGGGCAGCTTCCAGACGTGGGTGCCGTCGGCGGACGACAGGGTCTGCTCGAAGCTGTCCCGCAGCTCGCTGCGCGAGCGGATATAGAGGTCATCGCCCTGCTGCCAGACGGTGGTCATCGGGACGTCGCCGCCGGTGGTGATGCGGCGGGCGCTGTCCGGCGGCACGCCGTCGAGGAACGCCTGCAGGTCGGCGTTGTAGAGCCCCACCTTCTCCCGCCCCTGCGGCAGCGCCCGGGCGGCCGGCCCGCGCTGCGGGATACGCAGGTCGAGGCGGCTGTCGGTGAGCTGCGACTTGACCCGGTTGTCCGGCTCGCCGCTGGCGAGGCTCAGCACGACGGGGACCGCCAGCCCCTGCAGGTACACCGTGACGGTGCCGGTGTCATACGGGCGGCGGGCTTCCACCACCATGCTGGGGCTGTCGGGGATATAGTGCACGGCAAAGCCGTCGCCGTTGCCGTTCACCGGCGGGGCGGCGATGTTCCACGGCGCCCCGGTCTCATCGGTGAAGGCCACGGTGCCCGGAAAGTCCGGCAGCACCCGCAGGAGCGGCAGCGAGGCACCGGGGGACAGGTTGACCGTGAGCGAACTGATACGCGGCACGGCGCTGACCACCGGGCGGCCTTCGTTGCGCTGCAGTTCGTCCAGCGAGCGGTGCAGCTCGCCGGTTTCCGCCGGTGAGAGCGGCGTGACCTGGCCCTGCGCGTAGTCCATGGCCGGCGAGGGCAGCGGCAGGGGCGTACCCGGTGCCGGGCCGGGGGCACCTGCCGGGGTGTTGTTCACTGGGGCCGGTTGTGCCGCAGGGGTCTGTGGCGTCAGGGTCTGTGCGGACTGCCAGGCCACCGGCGCGGGGGCAGGCGGCAGGGCGGTGGTGGCGGCCAGCGCCGGGACGGACAGGGTGGCCAGCATCAGCAGGCCGGAGGTGACTGTTTTCATGATTACGATACCGGTGTGGTGATGAGCTGGGCGATGTCGAGGCCGTCATGCTTCAGGCGCGGGTCGACGCGCTGAATCAGCAGGGTCACCACGAAGCGCTGCTCGGGAAGGGAGTTCGTCTGGCCGCTCAGCCTGAGGACCACCGGATACTGGGTCTTCCAGGCGAAGACGCCGTTTTCCAGCTGGCCCTTGCTGGCCACCACACCCGCCGAGGTCATGACGGAGAGGTTCATCTTTTTCTCCTTCACCGTTTTCAGCACGTTGGACTGGGTCAGCGCGGCGTAGTAGCTGCGATACCCCTCGTCAGAGAACGGGCCGAGCATGGCGTTGACCTGCTCGTTGTAGTGGTCGAAGTCCAGGGTGAAGGCCCGGCGCAGCATGCGGTTGCCGAAGTCGGTAACGTCGGCGTCGCTGTACGCGGGCTCGTCGGTCGGCACAATCGGGATAACCCGGCCGTCCTGGGTGGCGAAATACTTCACCGGCGGGTGCATCACGGCCCAGGCAAGGAGGGCTATGATGACCAGGCACATCACGCAGACGACGCTCTGCCACATCACTGTGGCGAGCAGTTTGCGGGTAAAGGCGACGTTCAGCTGGCTGGCCTGATGTCGCGCGCGGGCGGCGGCATACGGGTCGGCCGCCACGCGGGCGGGCGGTGCAGAAGGTGTGGTCACAGGATGATTCCGTCAGTCAGGCTGACCGGATTGGTCAGCGGAGGTTAGCGTTACGGTGAGAACAGGTATTCCCCGGTGCCGTCGCCGGACGCCGGCACCGGGGAGGGCGCCGGGACGTTCCCGGGGACGGGCGGTGGTGCATACGCCATCGGTCGCCGTACCGGCATCTGCGCCGGGGACGGCGCGGTGCTCACGTTGATGGGCTGTGTGGGGATATTTCCCCAGGGGTCGATATTGTTCGGGATGTACTGGTGTATCTTGTCGCGGGCGGTGTTACGGACCTTGTTGATCACCTGGTTCAGCAGGGCGTTGAGGTCCGGAAATACCGGGACGGTCAGCGTGGTGCTGATGTCCCCCAGACACTGCTGGGCGCCGTTTGAGACCTGGTTTTCGCTGTCGGCCCAGGACTGGGCGGCCTGCTTGTCCCGGTTGTAACCCGCTTCGGCGCCCTGCTGAGCGGCGATGGCGGCCCGGCAGCTGGCCGTCGCGTGGGCCGTGAACGGCAGCAGGACGTTGCCGGCCACCAGGGTGGCCAGCAGAAAGTAACGCAGGGGCATGGTGAACTCCTTACATTCCCGGCCGGGGCGGCGGGGCAGGTCTGACGGCCGGCTCCACGCGCTCAGTGTCCCGGGGCTGCGGGGCTGACGCCGGTGGCACGTAGTCGTGCGTGAACCCGAGTTGTTTATGCAGCCCCGGGGGACACTTTTCCGGTTCGGTCAGCGGGGCGTACAGTCGCTCCTTCTCTCCCTTCAGGCGAAAGACGAAGGCGTTATACGCGCCGGCCTCGTGGTTGACGGGGTTGCCGTAGCCGATGACCTGCGGCCCCTCGGGGGTCAGCGCGTTGAGCGTCAGATAGCGGCTGCCGTTGTCGCGGGTGCAGAGCGTGCCGAGCACCGGCTGATAAGCCCCCTCATGCAGCACCACCCCCTGCACAAACTCTCCCGACCCCTTGACCAGCAGCATCTTCAGCTGGCTGTCGGCGGTCATCGCCTGCATCAGCACCGTGCCGGCGCCGGCGGTGTCCGTCGGGACGTTCAGTTGTGCCGGACGGGTGGCCGGCGGCGTCGTGCCTTCGCCGTTGGGTTTAAGCCACACCAGGTCTGAAGACGGGGACAAGGGCGGCAGGGTGACGCCCGCCTGTGCGGCAAGCGCGCTGACCTGCGTGTGCAGGGCCGCGTAGTGGCGCATCTCATACGCCAGGAGGCTGGCCGGTGGCGCGCTCTGCTGCGCGGTGCTCACCAGTACCGCATGATCAATGGCCGGCTTCATCTCCCACTGGTTGCGCTTCGCGGTGATGACCTCCGTTTTCTCCACGCCGTTGTCGTCCACCATGACCTTCCCGTTCTCGTCGCGCACCTTCGTGGTGACCCCGACCTCCCTGTTGCCCAGCCAGGTCAGGGTGGTGACGTCGCCCTTTTTCAGGCCGCTATCACCGACCGCCGTGGCGAGCTCCTTGCCCCAGATAACGCGTTCACCGTGCTCCGTGCGCAGGTGCACGTAGTAGCTGGGGCTCTGCGTCCTGTCGAACTGGTAAGGGGCCGGGCCGTAGTCGAGCAGGGTGCCGGTCAGGCCTTTTTCGGTCTCCTGGCGGCTGGCGTGCTTCGGGGCTTCCTGCGGGGCGACGGTGGGGCGCAGCTCCGGCGGCAGGTCAGAAGCGGCTGCGGTGGTCGCTGCCCGCTCCGGCACGATGGCGGAGACCGGGGTGCCGGCCGGCACCGGCGTCTCCCCCGGGGCCGGCTCGCTGCCCTGCGCCTTACGGGCCTCGTCCAGCATCAGCTGCTGGTGCGGATGCTTCATGGTGATGTCCAGGCTGTAGGCGGCAATCAGCCCGATGGCGCGCTCCTGGAAGGCCGGGCTGCCGGTGAGCTCGATACGCCCCCGGTAGCACTCGCGGGCGACCATCAGCGCCGCCAGGATCATGGCGTCGTTCTGGCTTGCCTGCGGTCCGGCCATGGCAATGCGGTGGCCATGATCCACAAAGGCCGGCTCACCGGCGTACAGGTATCTCACCGCCCGGCCGTCCGGCATCATCTCGTGGGTGATGTTCTGCATCAGCGCATCGAGGTCAACTGGCGTGGCCCTGCGGGCATCGCCGCCGGTGTCGATATGAATACCGTCCTCTGTGGACGTGGCGCGGGCGGGGCTTTCCGGTCCGGCCTGTGGCGCTGCATCCGTCAACGGTTCATCTTCCGCCGCGCTGCCCGGGGCAGGCGGCGGCTCTGCCGGGCGGGGTGGTGGTTCAGGGGCAGCTTCGTCGTCTGCAGGTGGTGTTGCCCCTGTGGGTTCCGGCGTCTCCTCCTGCACCGGCGGGACGGTGGCGTTGTCCGTGGTGACCGGCTCCGGAACGGCTTCCACGGGAGGCATCTCTTCGGCTGCCGGCGGTGCGGTACGTAATACTGGCGCCTCTTCCCGGTCCTGCTCAAACACCTGTTCGGCCAGCGGACCGTAGTCTGCGAGGTCTGCCGGCGGCGGGATGTCGGCGTTAAGCGGCGGGCGGGTATCGCCCGGGGCGGGTATCGATGCCGGCGTGTGGTCGTTCATCTGGACTTCCTCACTGAGTGTGGGACGGGGTAAGGCGTCAAAGGCCAGCCGGATTTGCGCGGCCAGCGCATCGATGCCCTGCGCGTGGTGCAGGTCGTTAAAGTCGGTCATCCCCCGGGCTCGTTCTTCCGGGGTGAATACCGGCAGAATGTAACGCCCGCCGGTGAGCTGCGCGGCTTCTTCGGCCTTCTCCTTTCCGGGGTTGCCCGGGCGTTTCGGTTTGGGCTGGTCGTCGTCGCCGAGAAACAGCGTGGGGCTGTCCGGGTAGCGGGCGTGCAGGGCCTTCGCCACGGTCACCAGGTTGCCGGAGTCCACGGTCATGATGACCGGGTATCCCAGCGCCTGCGACGCGCTCCGGGCGGTGGCATAACCCTCGGCAAAGACCAGCGGCTCGCCGTTTTTCAGTTCCCCGCCGGTGACGTGAAAGCTGCCGGCCTTCTCGCCGCCGGTCATCAGTCGCTTGCTGCCGTCCGGGGCGATGGTCTGCAGGGTGCGAATATCGCCGGCGGCGTTGACCAGCGGGATGAGCAGGTCGTTGCCGGCGGTCAGGCGCAGACCGTCTCCGGCGTCAACGCCTTTTTTCTGCAGGTAGGGATGATTGCTGCCGGCGGGCGGCAGCGGGGCGTATTCCCGCTGCGCCTTCTGCGCCACCTGGTCGTGCTTCTTGCGGGTGCTGGCCTCGCGGCGCAGCTGCTCCTGTGCCAGCTGCGCTTTGCGGTGGGCGGTCGCCACCGGGTCGGGTTTTGCCGAGCGGGAGGACCAGGTCTGTCTGTCACCACCGGTCCGGTGGTCGGCAAACCAGCCGTTGGCAAAGCCGTCGAGATGCCCCACGTAGACGCCGGATTTGCTGCCGGCCTTGTCATCGTCCATGCGGATGCGGTGGGTTTTGCCGTCCATCACGGCAAGGCCGTTCAGGTCGCCGCCGCAGGCGCGGATAAAGTCGCTGAACTCCTGCTGCTGATTGCCGCTGGTCTCCGTCACCAGGGCGGTATCGACGCGCCAGCGGCCAAGGCGCTCCAGGTCGGCACCCGGACGGGCGTACCAGAGTTTTTTCTCCTCATCAAAGCCGAGGGCGGGCCGGTTGTTCTCCAGCCGCCCGGCCACCTTTTTGGCCTGTGCCAGCTGGTCGTAGGGGATAACGAGGTAGGTGTTTTCGGTTGCTTTCATCACGGCGCCTCAAAGAATTTGCGGTACCACCAGGGGCGTCCGCTGACGTGGGTGCCCCGCAGCAGGTGCAGGACGCGCTGAAGCATGACGGTCATGGTGTAACCCCACATCGCCAGCAGCTTGTACGCGCCAAGCAGCACCAGACAAAACATCAGCACGGGCACGCAGGGCCAGAAGAACCACAGCAGGAAGACCAGGTACACCAGGGCAGGAATGCCGAAGATGTTCACCGGCCGGCCTGCGTCCAGCCAGGGGGAGTAGTGCGGACTCATGCGGCCTCCCGTCGGGTATGGAATCCCTGCCAGCCCATCACCTGAATGGCGGTGTGCTCCGTGATGCGACCGTCGAGGAACAGTCGCCAGGTCTGGTCGGTGATGCGGCGCGCTTCCGCCTGCAGGCGGGCGTTAATCAGTCCCGGCCAGCGGGCGTGGTGATGGGCACCCAGCGCGTCGCGCCATGTCTCGTCAAACACCACGTGCTCCCGCACCGCCTGCCGTCGCCCGTCGGTGGTGGGCAGCAGGCGCTGCACCACCACGAAGCGCAGGGCGTCGAGCAGGTCAAAGGCCGTCTGCTCCCGGGAATCTTCCGGTGCCATGCGCACGCAGCGGGAGAACGCGTGCCCGGGCGAGAAGGCGTGCAGGGTGCTGAGCGTCAGGTGCCCGGACTGGGCGCAGGCGAGCGCCGCCTGCAGGGTGTCGAGGTCGCGCACCTCGCCCACGCCAGTCAGCGTCGGAGCCTGACGCAGGGAGAGGCGCAGGCCGGCGGCAAAGGACGGGACGTCGCGCCCGATTTCGGACTGCTGGGGCTGCAGCACCCAGTCGGGGCCACCGAACAGATACTCCACCGGGTCTTCATACGTCACCAGCTTGCCGTCCGGGTGGGTCAGGCCGTAGTGCCGGTAGGTCGAGGCCAGCAGCGTGGACTTGCCGGAGCCGGTGGGCCCGCACACCAGGCCGATGCCGTCCTGCGGCAGCAGGGCGTGGTACAGCTCGTCCTCAAGCCCCATGTCGTCGAGGTCCGGAATGGCGGAGGGGATGACGCGCAGCGTCACCGCCATGGCGGTGGTGAGCGTGCCGATGGTGGCCTGAATAAAGTTGGTGCGAAAGCGCACCCGCTCGCCGCGCGCCAGGCCATAGCGGCCGTTGCTGTCGCCTTCGAGCTGCAGCGCCCGGTCGGCGCCATGGCCGGCCTGCACCCGGGCCTTGATGTCCGGGGAGTAAATCTCATCCATCAGGCGGAGCAGCACGGGGTGCTCCAGGGGAAAGGCGCAGGCCACGATTTTGCGGCCGTGATGGTCCACCACGACGGGGCCACCGCTCTGCAGGTGAATGTCCGAGACGCCGTGGCGGTAGCAGTGAACCAGAAACCCCCGCAGCGTGTCGGCGGTGAGGCCGGCGCTGAAGGGGTAGTGTTGTAAGTCGTGCATAAAAACCTCTCTTAACGGGTGCGGACGGCGGGCTTCCAGCGCTTTTTGTCGAGCTCGAAGCGGGCGTGCTGGCGCAGGTCGCGCACGCGGTCGCCGAGCGTCATGCTGTCCGGCCTGCCGGTGACGGTCTGCAGCTGCTCGCTGACCACCGGCGGCGCAATCATGCCCTGCTTCAGCAGGGTGGAGTAACGCAGCATGCCGGTGTAGTCGCGGGTCAGGCGGCTGAAGTTGCTGCGAAGCGTATCGTCCGCGCTGTCGCGGCCCTCCTGCCAGCCGCGCTCCACCGCCGCTTTCCAGACGGCCATCTCGTCGCTGTTTTTCGGGCGAATGTCGGCGGGAATATCCCGGGTAACCTGCAGGCCGGCCAGCAGGTACTGGCGCCAGCCCGGCGGGTTGCTGACAAAACGCTCCGGCACCAGGATGGTGTAGACCCGGTTCGCCGTGCGTATCTGCTCCCCGGTGATGTGCGCCAGCGAGGTTGCCTGCACAATCACCGGCGGCAGCCAGCCCTGGTGGCTGATAAGTGGCGCAAAGGTGTAGAGCCGGTTCAGCGTCGCATCCTGCGCCTCCAGCGCCTGGCGAAGCTCCCAGGCGCGCTGGGCTTTCCCACCCCTAAAGCCGGTGGTCTGCCCGGCGTCGTTCAGCATCTGCCACAGGGTGTCGCTGAGCCCGTGGTGGCTCACCACCGGCGGCGAGAGGTAGTCGCTGAGGCCCGGCGGCGGGGCCCCGGTATCGGTCGCGGCCATCGCCCGTACCGTGACAAGCGTCAGGGTCAGGGCCAGAACGGGTTTTCTCATGCCAGCACCCCCGACAGCGGCAGCATAAAGTCCAGGCGCAGGCGCAGGGGCTCCTGGTCGATGCGGGCCCGCCAGTTGATTTGCGGGCCGAGCAGGCGCAGGAGCTCGTTAAAGGTGATGTCCCGGACGTGTACGCTGACCGGCAGCGGCAGGCGCACGCCGGTGTAGGCAAAGTTCAGCCCGCGCTGATAAGCAAGCTGGCTCAGGAGCTCCACGGCGTCGCCGTCCCAGTCGATGCAGACGCGCTGCGAGTTGGCGGCGATGGGGTCAGGCATGGCCAGTGCCGGCGTGTTCAGCACCCCGGACTGCGCCAGCAGCTGCTGGCGCGCCTGCGTGGCCTGAACCCCGGCGGCGGTAAGGGCTGTCGGGTCCGGCGGCCGGGGCGGGGGCGTCTGACAGGCGGCCAGACACACCGGCGCCAGAAGCGTCAGTAATCGTTTCATGAGGTATTTCCTGAAAGGGTCAGTTGGTGAGGTTGACTTCGATATCGCTGTGGTTGTGCAGGTAGCCCCCGACGTAGACGACCTGCAGGGTGTCACCGGGGCCGAGGCGCCGGCTGTACATGCGCTGGGCGACGGCCTCAGACTGGTATCCCCAGTAGTGGCCTTTGGAGCCGCCTTTGTTCACGGTGATGGTGTTGTTGACCTGCCCCAGCAGCTGGCCGTTCACCAGAATGTTAAACAGGGCGTTCGCGGTATGGCCGCCGTCCTTCGGGTCAAACAGTGACGCGATGCTGACGGTAAAGCTGCTGTAGACGCCGGGGCTGGTGAACGTCAGGTTATTGGTGGCGGCGCGGCTGATGCTGCCGGCGCTGCCGACCGGCTGCCACTGCTGGTTCTGACAGCTCTGCGGAATGCCCAGACTGTCAAAGGCGAGCAGGCCGTTGTGCTCACAGGCGGCCCCGGTGGCCACGACGCTGTCGAGCTGCAGGAACTCCCCGCCGGAGAGGCGGCCGTCGGCGCGCACGGTGCCGCCCTTCATCTGCCCGCCGGTGGAAATGCCCTTGTTGTTGACCGACTTCACCCAGCTGTCGTCATCCATATAGAAGCCGCCGCCGTGGGTGTCGTTCATCCAGCCCTTGCTGTCCTGGGTGACTATCCAGCCGCCGGTGGTTTTGATGTCGCCGCTGGCGGTGACCGTGCTGGCGTTATTCACCGCGTTGCTGCCCATGTCGATGTCGGTGTGCATCCGGTTCAGGTCGGGACGGCCGTTGACCTGAAAGCGGTAGAGACGGTCGCTTTCGTCATCGCTGCCGCCGAGCACGTCGGCGGAGAGCCAGTCGGCCAGGTGACCGCTCTGGCCACTCAGCCCGTAGTCGGCGAGCTTCAGTTGCCAGCCGCCGTCCGCGCCGCTGGCGATGTTGTCGGGGTACAGATAGCCGCCCATGCCGCTGACGCTCTGGGCGATGTAGCGCAGCCCCTTAAACTCAATGGCCTGCCCGCCGGTGGTCATGACGAACGCCGCCAGCTGGCTGGTTTTTTGCGGGTCGCGGGCGATGCCGACCTGATAGCTCTGGGTGTTGAAGTTGGTCAGGGAGAACCCGGGCGGCAGATAGCCTTTGTCGCGCAGGGTCTGGCCGCTGACCGTCACCGCCTTGCCGCCGCTCACCTGGGACTGCAGGGTGGCGTAGTTGTCGCGGACGTAGTGCTGTGCGGCCCGGGTGACGGTGTCCATATGGAGGGCCATCACGTCCCATGTGCGTTCGTTCATGTATTCGGCGTAGCGCATGTACCCCAGCGGGGCGGCAATCATGACAATGGCCAGCACGATGGACATCGAGGCGAACGACATCCCCCGGTTAACGGGAGAGGGGGAAGAAGTAGTCATAAGAGTTACCTGAAGATGGTGAAACCGGCGGTGTTGCCGGCTCAGAACATGGCCTGAGCGCAGAGGGTTATTGCTGCGGCCGGAGTAGTGGAAAGACATGCACCGGCCACGACGTCGTTCGTGGTGCTGCGTGTGCGTTGGGCATGCGGTATCTGCCGCGGTGTTTGTTTTCTTTCATGGTATCTTTCCTTCTGATTACATGAGTTTAAGGTGATAACGATGGTTGATATTGACGATGATAAGGCGTTTTTTTCATGGAGTGTCACCGCGCTGGCCGTGCTGGTGACGGGGGTAACGGTGCTGGCCTGTTTGTCTGGCATTATGTGGTGGCCAGACGCTTCAACGATATTCATCCCTGATGTCTCGGGGATCGTCCCTGTCGCTTTTATTACGTTATTCTGTTCTCTTGCCTGGATCTCCCGAAAGCGCTTTACGTCAGATGCTGTTTTTTTTAAGAAACATTATTGCTCAGGACTTCTTTTTTTATTGATGGTGATAACCTTTTTTGGGGCAGCGTGGTCAGAAGTCAGTTTTTTGTTTCATCATACCGGCCTGGCTATATGGGCCTTTTCTCTGCTCATGATATTTTCTGGTGTGTTGTCATTTGTTTTTCCTTCTGGCGTGATGAGACTTTATGTTCCATCAGGGGTGGAGAGTATTTATTTCGCCATGCTCTCGAATTCATTAACTGTTCATGTCAGTGGGGATTTCTTTCCGGAAAAAGACACTGTGGATAATCCCCTCACCGCTGAAGAACAGGATGAGGCTGAGAGGCTGTTTATCGGGACGTTTATAGCTCGGCTACTCCCTGCGTTACCTCCTGGGGTTAAAGACGTGACTATGGCTTCGCATGTTATTAACCACAAACGTCTAGGGAAATTAGTGGATGAACTGACCGCATCTGGAGCGAATGTTACCGTTGCAGAACAAAGGGAAACACCATTAATAGAAATATTTGGTTTAAACCTTCAATACGGCGGCTTACGACCATTGAAAGGATTGTTTTCCCTGATGAAGCGAAATGGCTTTAAAGTTCGGAAATATGGTTCACGGATTGTATTTAAACCCGACGCGATGAGATCCTCAGTGTTGCTCACCAAATGAATGCTGCCACATTCATAGCAATAAAAATGAGCATCAGTAGCCACGGGCCCACCCGGCAGAAAAATTCCCAGGATAATTCCTTGCGGATGACGCCCGGAACATTATGGGGGACACCCACCAGTTCCAGACGGCAGTAACGGACCGTATTGGTCAGGGTTGCCAGTGTCTGTGCGCTGCCTTCGGCCCGGCGGACCCTGACCTTTTCCCTCAGCGCAAGACGTATGATGTGTTCCAGTTCACGCCGGGTCTTCAGATCGCCCATTTCTTCATAGTGGGAAGCCAGCAGAGTATCGATTGCCTCTAATAATGGTGAGGGCCTGGGCAA
Source organism: Enterobacter sp. PTB (assembly GCF_051130085.1). Taxonomy (NCBI): domain Bacteria; kingdom Pseudomonadati; phylum Pseudomonadota; class Gammaproteobacteria; order Enterobacterales; family Enterobacteriaceae; genus Enterobacter; species Enterobacter sp. PTB. The sequence goes on along the minus strand of NZ_JBDKEE010000020.1, from coordinate 17,823 downwards.
CGGCAGGGCATCGACGTGCCCCCGTAAGACCCGCAGGCGCAGCACCTGTTCCTCTTCATCGGGATATATTTTCCAGAGAGAGCGGGCCTCCTCATCCAGATCGTCAAGAGACAGCTTCCCGGCTGATGCCGGGCGGTATTTTTTTCCACACTTCGTGATAACAGGCGCGGTTGAGTTCATCAAACGTCTCCGGTCAGATGGGGTAGTTGTCGTGATGTGCAGTGATGATCGTCATCACGATGAAAAGAGTAAGCCGCCAGAACTGGCGGCTTCAGCGGGGTTTACGGGCGGTCAGTGAATCGGCTGGTAATTTGCATTAAGACGTTTGGCCAGCGTATCCAGTCGCTTATCCAGCGTCCAGAGCCTGGCACCTGGTGTTATCAGGGTTGATGCCAGTAGCGTAAGATCAACCAGACCACATCCCAGCCCGTACAGTTTTTCGTTTTCAATAAAGGCCATGACTTCGGCCATGCTGGCCTGATGGCTCTGTGGCAACAGGCTCAGATCGCCAAGCGTTCGCGACCTCGGTGCCGGCGGGGTTCCACAGGCGATTTCTGCCAGTATCATCGGATGAATCAGTGCCCGATCCCGTTCCAGCAACTGAATCAATCCGTCATTCCGGTTTCTGAAATGATCAACCCAGACTGAGGTATCCACTAAAACGGTCATGATGCGGATGGCTCCTCCCGGCGGCGGGGGGCTGCCTGCATATCCGGTGAGGTGCCGCCGAGCGAAGCCAGCCTTTTGGCTGCCTGTACCCGCACAAACGTTTTCACCGCTTCACGGAAAATATCGGCCTTATCCATGTCCGGATCGGCCATTTCCAGCGCCTGAGCATACAGCGCATCATCAATCGTGACGGTCGTTCGCATAATACTGCCTCCTTTTGATTCTGTTATTGATGATATTATACATCAATAACAGAATCATGGCGATTCAGGAACAGTGACAGAACTGGAGGAGTTGAGGGCACCCCACCGTAATGCCAGCCAGCAGTGCAAACAGCCAGGGGGCATACGGCAGCGTGTGCTGGCGGGAGACCAGCGCCGATACCGAGAGTAAAAGGAAGGCCACGGCACTCAGCAGGCAGGCCCGTTCCCAGCCATACCACGCGGCCAGGCCGGCTATGAGGTGCACGTCGCCGAGCCCGACGCGCTCCTCACCGCCGCAGCGGTTCGCCACCACCCGCAACCCCCGCAGGGATATGAACATGCCGGCGCTGCCGGCGAGGGAGAGCAGCGGCGTGACCGGGTTGCCGGGCAGCAGCGTGAGCAGCAGGCCGCTCAGCCAGAAGCCGGTGGTAAAACACAGCGGCAGCCAGCAGCACAGCACGTCCAGCGTCACCAGAGGAATGGCCCAGGCCAGCAACAGGCTGAGTCTCAGCGCGCCGGCAGGCGACGTCCCCGCGATGAGGGACTGCAGCCACAGGGTGCAGACCAGCAGGGTGAACAGCAGCGTGATGCCCCGCGCCAGCGGGCGGGAGAGCGCCGGGCCCTGGTGGGCCTGTAAAAACGCCCGGGCCTGTCCCGTCAGCTGACGGGCGGTCAGCCAGCAGGCGACCGGCAGGGGCAGTAACAGCAGGTATGACATTCACACCCCCCGCAGGCGGCGGTAGCTGTCATACACCTTGCGGGCGTAAATCATGCGCCGCGCGCCGTTATCTTCCGCAAAGCCGGCGTTGTAGCTGCCGAGGCACTGCCATGTCACCCCGCAGCGCCTGAGGCTTTTCGCCAGGATCCAGGCACCAATCTGCACGTTGAGGCAGGCGTTGGTCAGCAGGTCCTGCCGGCTTCGGATAATGCCCAGCGCGCGCAGCTCCGGGATGTGCGAGGAGTTGATTTGCATCAGGCCGTAGTCGGTGCTGGTCACCTTGCCGTGGCGGTTGCGGTTGGCGTTCACGGCCTGCGGGTTAAAGCCGCTTTCCACCTTTGTCATGGCGCGCAGCAGCAGCGGATCAATATGGTAACGGGCCCCGGCTTCTTCAAAACAGAACGCCGATGCCTGTTGGGGTAACAGGGAGCCGGCCAGAATCAGGCCGACCAGGCACAGTCGGATGAAGGTCACTGCAGGTCTCCGGAAAGGATGCCGGCACGGGGCGTGCCGGCTGAGGAAACATCAGGTGTTGCTGGTAAAGGTCAGCACGTTGGTGCCGGCGGAGCCGCTGTCGGCGGTGCACTGGGTGCCCACCGCTGAGGTGTCCACCACGCCGTTGGTGGTGGTGCCGTTCACTTTGGTGGCGACCACGTTGGCGTCGGCGCTCAGCTTGGTGGCAAGGGTAATGCAGGCCTCCTGCGGCACGGCGTTGTAGGTCAGGGAGAAGCTGGACTTCTGCCCGCCGGCGGTGGCCACCGGCTGCACGGTGACCGCGCCGCCCCAGAGGTTCGCCAGGGTGGCGGTGCCGGAGGACTTGGTGCCGACGATGGTCATGCCGCCCGGCGCGCCGCCAAATTCAATCAGGGCCCCGGTCATGTTGGTGGCGCTGCTGAAGTTGTAGATGCCGTTGGTTTTGAGCATCGAGCGGGCGTTGGAGAGAATTTCCCCGGCGTTGGTGTACTCGGTGGTGGCGTCGTTGCGGTTAAACAGCGAGCCGCCCTGGGTGAAGGCAAAGGCGATCACCAGAATGGCCAGAATAAAGTAGACCCCGGCTTCAATCAGGGTGATGGCGCCCCGGTTAACGGACGGTGCAGGCATGTCAGCGGGGGCTGCCGGGTGTGGAAGGGTGGAAATCATCATGAAAAGTCCTTGTTGAGTAAGTTCAGTGGTTGCCCACCAGGGTGTTCAGGCTTTGTGTCGCCATAATGATGAGGGCCATATAGCCCCCGGTGATGAGCAGCGCGGCCAGCGACAGCCGGGAGGCCAGCCGCTCGATCCGCGCCACGGTCTTTGCCAGCCAGACGGCGGCAAAATTCTCAATAATCTGTTCGGCGTTATCGTTCCCGGTCATCATGGCCAGCTTGTTGATGGCCTGCGGGGAGGGAAAGCCGTAGCCGGCGTGGCGCAGGGCGAGTCCCAGATGGTGCCCGGCGCTGACCTGCCGCCGGGTGGCGGCGAGGCGCTCGTACAGCCACGGGGTGGCGTGCAGGCTGAGGCTCTCCAGCGCATCCTCGGTTTTGACCTGGGCGCGCATCAGGGCGCTGAAGTTGAGCAAAAAGCTCACGCCGTTGATGTCCCGGTAAATCCCCCACGGCGGGAGGCGGTCCAGCACGCGGCGCACCGGGCCGGTGAGGTTCGGCAGGCTCCAGAGTATGGCCACCACCGCGCCCGCCAGCAGGCCACCCAGCAGCCAGGCGTTCTCCACCAGAACGATGGAAATGTGCGCCAGCCACCAGACGGAGCCGGTCCAGCGCTCCGGCGGCGCCAGCATCCTGAGCGTGGGCAGAAAGTGTGAATACACCATGTAGTTCATGGCGATGGTGGTGATGATTTGCATCAGGGGGTTGAACAGGGTGGCAAGTAGGGTGCCCTTCATTTTTCCCTGGCCCTCCACCACCATCATGGCCCGGCGCAGGGCCTCGGCGAGGCGGCCGTCCTGGACGCCGGCGCTGAGAATGGCGGACTCCTGGCGGGGGATCCATTCGGTGAGCCCCGCATCCAGCGACTTCCCCTCCTGCAGGGCCCGGAGCGCATCTTCCAGACAGAGCACGACCGGCGGCTTGGGCTTTTTTCCCTCATAGCTGCCAATGATGGCGTTCATGGCGTTATCCAGCTTCAGGTTGTTGTCGAGCTGGAAGGCCAGGTCTTCGTAGAGCTCCATCCGGTCACCGGTGGAAAAGGTTTTTTGTGCCAGCCAGCGGCCCACGTGTTCATTCAGGCCGTCAGCGGAGGGCAGCCGGGTGCGCCAGGCACCCAGCCGCTGGCGTAAGTCAGGCAGGTTCATGAGCGGGTTCCTCTTTTTCCGGCGCGGGCAGCAGCGTCAGGCTGTCCTCGTCCAGCGGGCTGATGGCGTCGGCGTCGAGCGGGTCGACCAGGCCGTCGCGCAGGTAGTGCTGCAGGTGCATGCCCCGGGTGATGCCGCCGAGGGTGTGCACCCAGTAGCTGCGGGCGGCCATTTTCCCTTCGTGGCGCAGCAGATTCATAAAGGTGGCGTCCGGGCGGATGACCTCGGCGATGACCTTCCGGCCGACCACGCCCTTGTGGCAGTGGTCGCAGCCCTTCCGGTTGCGAAACGCCAGCCGTTCGGTGTCGCAGAAGCGGGTCAGCAGCGCGAGCTGGTCACCGGTGAGGTCCTTTTTCTGTGCCCAGGTGATTTTGCAGTGCGGGCACAGCACCTGGACCAGTCGCTGGGAAAGCAGGCCAATCATCATCTGCGGGTCCGCCACCTCGCCGGGCCGAATATCGAAGGAGTCGGTCAGGCGATCGAGGATGCCGATGCTGCTGTTAGCGTGCAGGGTGGCCAGCACCAGGTGGCCGCTTCGCGAGGCCGAGAGGGCGGATTTGGCCGAGTTGGTTTCCCGGATTTCCCCGACGATGATGGCGTCCGGATCGAGTCGCAGGGACGCCGAGATGGCGCGCACCCAGGCGTGGGTGACGGCCTCCGGATCGTTCTTGTCGGCAATGATGGGCGTCTGCACCGCGCCGGCGATACGGCCTTCCGGCGGGTCCTCAATGGTCAGCAGCCGTTTGCGGCCCCCGGTGTGGACCAGGTAAATCTGGCTGAAGGTGCGCAGCGACGTGGACTTGCCGGAGCCGGTCGGGCCGGACATGATGATGACCCCCTCCGGCGTCACCAGCATGCGGTTTATCAGGCCCTGCTGTTCCGGCAGAAAGCCCAGTGCAGTCAGGTCGGGGACGTTGTCGCCGTCGTCCGGCAGGATACGCATCACCACGTACAGCCCGAACTCCGTCGGCGTATGGGCGTAGCGGGCGCCGAACAGGCCGAGGCCCTGCAGGAAGTCCCGGCGCACGCGGCCGTCCTGCTGGCGCTTCGGGTTGAAGCTTTTCTCCGTCACGTCGCACATCGACAGCACGATGGTGGAGGCCAGCGACATGCCGACGTCCATCTCCAGCGGGCTCAGGGTCTCCAGGTCGCCGTGAATGCGCATCTGCACCTTCGTCAGACCTTCCAGACCAATCAGAAAGTGGATGTCCGAGGCCCGGCGCTTTGCGGCCTCCCGGAAATAGTCGATGACTTTCGCCTGCTGGGCCGAGACGTCGCCGGCGTCGGCGGGCGTCTGTGCGGCCTGCTGTTGCTGACGCTCGCGCAGTTCGTCCAGCGGCACCGGGCGCAGCACGGCGGTGCGGTGATGCTTAAAGCAGTGGTTCATCGCGCTCTGGACGGCCGGCTCGGTGCGGTGGTCGGCGGAGACCCACAGGGTGGGCGGGCCTTCCGGCGACGCCTCCCAGTGCAGGTAGGGCGCGGCCCGGGTGTCAATTTTCATCGTCGGGCTCCTCTGGCAATGGCACGCAGAGGATGCGGCCTTTCGGCAGGTCTTCCACGGTGATCAGCTGGCGGGGCATACCCGGAAGCCGCTCGATGAGCTGGCGCAGGGGCGTTTTGCGCCCCGGTGCCACGTCGGCGTGAATGGTGATGCTTGCAGTATGTGTCTGGTGCGTCATGGGTTACCCCGCAAAGGTGAGTGACAGCGCGGCGTAGCCGGGGGCGGACACCACCACTTCGCTGATGCTGATGGATTTGACGGTATAGCGGGTGCCCGGTATCCGGCTGCCGGGCTGGACGCGAACCTGATTGCCGTTACCGAGCGCCAGCAGGGCGCTGAGGGCATGGCCGCTGCCGGCGATTTCCACCACCTGCGGCGGGGTGGTGTCGGTGGCGGCCCCTTTCACGTCCGTATCGGCGCCCGCCGGCGGCGCCGGGTTAAAGAGGGGCGCCGGGTCGGCATCCACGCCGCTTTTCTGCAGCTCGCCGAGCGCCCTGGCGCGGGCGACCTTCGCTTCAAACAGCACGGTTTCGGCCTGAATGGTCTCCAGGCTGCCGAGGTTCAGCGGCTGCCCGGCGCTGTCGTGCATCACGGTGACCGGCCTGGGCACCGGCGGCAGCGGGGCAGGCGTCTGGTTTCCGGGGGCCGGAGGGAGCGGCAGGCTGGCCACCGGGGCGGCCATCACGGCCGGGGAGAGCAACAGCAGGCACAGCGCGAGGCGCCGGCCCGGATTAACGGTTCGCATACAGTTTTCCTTCCAGGGTATAGACCAGCCGGCTGTTCTGCAGGGCGGTGGCGACGTGGGTCAGGCGCATGCCGCGACTGTCAAAGCGGGCACCGGCAAAGAGCCGGTCCGGCGGTATGGGGGTAATAAAGGTGAAGCTGTACAGCCGCCACGGCAGCGTGAGGGTCTGGTCGCCGACCACCTGCGTCAGCGGTCCGTCTTCGGTGAGCCGCAGCTGCGCCCCCAGCCGCTGGGCGTAGCTGGTCAGGCGTCGGATTTGGGTGTCACCGTCAGGAATGTCTTCCGGGGCGGCCGGCACCGGCATCGGGACCTCCAGGGTGAACGAGGCGTCGTCGGCGTTGCCCGGGATGTTGAACACCGGCGAGGCATTCGCGTAATACTCCGGCAGACGGGCGGCAAAGTCGCTGACGGTCCCGCCCGGCGGCAGGGCATAGTGCAGGCTCAGGGTGCCGTCCTCCTGGCAGTCGGCGGTGCTGAAGGTCCAGCCGGCGACGGAGAGCGGCACCTGGCGCAGGGCCGTCTCGCACTGCGTGAGGGTGACCGGCAGGGCGCGCGAACCCGCCCAGGGCTTTTGCTGCGCGCCGACGGCTTCCTGCTGCTGTTCGGCCTGCAGCGCCGCCCGGGCGGCTGCGATGCGGGCCTGCTCCTGCTGAGCCAGATGCAGGTGCCAGAGGCCGTAGCCCCCGGCGAGCACCCCGAGCGCCACGAGCTGCAGCAGACGGGCCCGGGTATTGGCCGTCGCCTGCAGGCGGGCGTGCCGCAGGGATTTTCCCGCCACCAGGGCAGCCAGGGTGAGCGTCTGTGCGTCCGTCCCCGGGAAGAAGCCGGCTGGTCCGTTAACGGACCAGCCGGCCTCCGGCTCCGGCGTGGCCTGCAGAAAGCGGTCGACGGCGGCGCGCACGACGGCCTCATCGCCGGCCACGTCGGCAAACATCGACAGCCTGCCCTCACGGGCGGCCGTAAACCAGTAGCGGCCGTCGGGCAGGGCAAACACCGCGTAGCCGTCCGGCGGCAGCAGCGGTTGTAGCTGCAGGGCGAGCGAGACCAGCGGCTTACCGCGCGTGACACCCGGAAGCGACACGGTGCCGAGCAGCGTGCCGCCGGTGAGCGGGAGGGCGACCCAGTGGCTGGCGTTCTCTTCCCGGGCGCGCAGGCGCATGCCGCGTCTGCCGCCCACCGGCAGAAACTGCCAGTGCAGGCCGGCAACCAGTCGGGCATGAGGGCCCGGGTAAAGGTACTGTTCCTGTGACTCCATGCGTTACCCCAGAATGACCGGTGTGATGAGGATGACGAGCTGCGTCTTGTTGCGCTCGCTGTTCGCCCCGCCGCCGAGGCCGAAGAAGGTGTAGCTGCCCACCCCCTGATGGTCGGCGGTGTCGCTGAGCTGCTGGTAGCCGCTCAGCACCAGGGTCTGGCCGGACTTCATGATGACGCGCTGGGTGAAGGTCTTGAGGCGGGTCTTCATGAGCTCGATGGCGGAGTCGCCGCTTTTGAACTCGCGCATCGTCGGGTCGTCCGACATGTTGATGGCGAACTGGAGCTCCATCTGCGAGGACTTCGGCAGCAGATAGGGCAGCACGGTCATGTTGAAGCCCGTGGTGATGGTCGACTTGGTGATGCTGGTCGTCGACCCGACGTTGGCGGTGTTGTCGGTGCTGACGTTGTCGGCGTAGTCCTGCTGCAGCGCCACCTGAATCGGCACCGCCGAGAGGTTGGTGGTCATGCTGGATGCGGAGGTCATCACGCTGACGTTCGCCTGTTCGGCCAGTGCCTTAATAAAGGCGCTGGAGCCCTTGCCCTTGCCGTCGAGTATGGTCAGGCCACCGTTCAGCGCATCGCCGCTGGCGGCGGTAAAGCTGTTACCCAGAGACAGTCCGATGCTGCCGCTGTTGAACACCGCGTTCCAGTCGATACCGAGCTGGTCCTGCCTGCGTGTTTCGACGCTGTAGACCTGCACGTTGAGCACCACCTGGCGGTTGAGCTCCTTATTACGGTCATCGAGATAGCGGCCGATGGCATCGAGCACGCGCGGCGTGTCGGTGACGGTCAGGACCCCGGCGGAGAGGTTCATGCGCCCGGTGCCGGGCGTCAGCATCGATTTCACCGATGCGGAGACGTCGGCATAGAGCCCGGACTTGATGGACATCTCGGTGGTCTGCGAGGTGTTGTTGTCTCCGCTGATGCCGCCGCCGGCGTCGCCCCCGCTGCTGCCTGCCGAGGTGGTGGTACCGCTGAGGGTTTTTGAGCTGAAGCTGGCGGTGCTGTCCATGAACATCACCGGGAAGGTGCGGGTATCGAGATAAAATATCGCGATATGCCCCTGCTCATAGCGCCAGGAGAGACCGAGGCGGGTGGTGACGTTGTCCAGCAGGCCGCTGAGGGCTCCCTGCCACAGCACGCCCTGCAGGCTGGCGCCGCCGCTGACGGCACGACCGCCTCCGCCTGCCATCCCGGCGGCACCGAGCGAGGCCAGCGGCACCATACCCCCGGCGTCCGGCGGCGGAATGCTGCCGCTCATGGATTCGGTTTTGCCGCCCCCGGCGGCGGGCTGCAGCACGGCCTGTGCGTCCGGGGTGACCACCACCGGCAGGTGGCAGCGCTGGCTGATAAAGGCGCCGATGTCGGCGAGCGAGACGCTGCCCGGGCGGTTGATGGCCACCGCGCAGGGCGGTAGCGGCTCGGCGGTGGTGCCCTGTCCGCCGAGCGGGACGGGGTTTATCCACTGGGAGGAGAGGTCGCGCACGACGCCGCCCTGCTGCAGGGTGGCCATGTGCCGGTTGGCCTGCCCTTCGTTCTGCTGTATCTGCCGGTCGGTCTGGTCGACCTTCGTCAGGGTGCTGCACCCGGCGAGCAGCAGGCACAGGGCCGCCGCCGTTCCGGTCAGGGAAAGGTGTTTATTCATGTGAGTTCCGGAAAGTGAAAAGTAAGGGGAGGTCGGGCTCAGTTGAGCCAGACCAGGCTGCCGTCGGGCACCCCTGATGGGACGCTGACCTGCATGTCGTTGCCCTGCGCATCGTGCAGGCGGCGGTTGCTGACCCGGCCGGTGAGGGCCGACTGGCGGGTCTGCTGCAGCAGGGCGGCCATCAGCCCCGGCGCGTCCGGCTGCCACACCCAGGTGCGTCCGCCGGCTATCAGGTTGTTCAGGCCGGGCACGGGGGACCAGCCGAGGGTGGCGTCGGGGATAACGCCGTCCGGCTGGCCCGGGTGGTCATAGCGCCAGTCGTTCAGTACGTTCATGTAGCGCACGGTCTGGATGGCCTGCAGGCGGGTGTCACTGACGGAAGCGTGCTCCTGAACGTCCGCCTGGTGACGGACCGGGACCTGGGTGTAAACCAGAAACCCCAGAAAGGCGGCGAATATCCAGTAAATCATCGTGGCTCCCTGTCATCGACCACCACCACGCACTGGGCCGGACGCACGCCGGCATAGAGCGGCACCTTCGCCGTGCCGTAGAGCGTGAACAGGCCGTTCAGCGCGTCACGGAAGCTGCCGGTGAAGTGCAGCGGCGCGTCCACGCGGTAGTTGACCGGGGTGCTCCAGGCGATGGTCCAGTTCTGAATGCCCGGGGCCTCACAGTGCGCGGTGGCCGCCCAGCTGAACAGCGCATCGCGCAGGGTGGTGCCGGCGGTGATGTTCCAGCTGAGCGGCGGCGTGACGGCCACCGGTGCGGTCCTTCCGGACGCCGCCCCGAACGGCGAGCGGGGTGCCGTGCTGCTTCCTGCCTGGGATTTCCCGGCGACGGCCCCCGGCGACACCGAGACCTGCCGGGTAGCCGGGTCGGTGGCCACGGTGTAGCCCAGGGGCTGCAGCACCTTCTCCAGCGTCTGTGGCCACGGCGCGTTGCCCTCCCAGCGCAGCGGCTCCCGTTTGTCGGGCATCAGCCCGGTGCCGTAACGCTGCTTCCAGTCCGGCGGCGCGATACGGGTGACCGCCTGACGCAGCGACTGCGCCTGACCGGCCGGCGCGAGGGTCCGCATGGATGCCGGTTGGGCAGACGCTGACAGCCTGTGTGTCCCGGCGGTCAGGCTTCCCGGGGAAGGGACACCGGGTACGGCGGCGGTGGAGGGGGCATGACCGGATGATGGCGCGGAACGGGAGGTTAAGGGAACCTGACTGACCCCGGCGAGCTCATTCTGCGCCAGCTGTATCAGCGGAACCTGCTCGCTAATCAGCGTGGTGACCAGTGTCTGCGCCGGCGGTGCGGTGGCGGGCTGGCCTGAATGGGCGCAGGCGGTCAGGAGTACGGGTGTCAGCGAGACGGTCAGGGTTCGTTTCATTCTCGCCTCCTTGTTTTACGGGAACGCGGGGGTTCGCTGAAACGCTGACGGAGCTGCTGAGCCAGTACCTTGTCGTCAAAATTAAGGCTGAGCGTCAGGAGTGCATCCAGCACATACCGGCAGGATATGGGCTGCTCCAGCGTCCGGGTTAATGCGACGGCTTTCTGGGTCAGATAGCGATGTTGTTCGGCGGACAGGGCATAAGCCCTGCCCTGAGGGGCTCGGGACATGATTCACCTACATAAAAAAAGGCTGCCCGGAGGCAGCCAAAGGGGGGGAGATTAACTTATCGCCGTTTATGGCAGCGAAGGGCTTTGGTTTCTTTCAGGTGCGTGAGGTATAAGGGAAGAAAATCCTGACCGTTATCGTGGCGGTAGCAGGGTGTGCCGTAGAGATCGTCTTCAAACAACTCACCGGGAATAAACGGGAGCCGGTGGGCCACGGCAGCAGCAGGTATGGTCATTGGTCGCATTCGGCCTCCAGAGACTGCAGCAGCGCCAGACACAATGCGCCGCGTTCTTCGGGAACGGTATCCCGGATAAAGTCATCGAGCTGTCGGGCGATCCGCTGCTGTCGGCGTCTGACGTGCGGCAGTGGCTTGCGTGATGCGGCATCGCGGCACAGTGGCAGGCACATAAGCTGATCGATGATGAGGGGGCGTATCGGCGTTATCTGTCCGGCAGAGCGGACCAGATAGTTCACGCCTGGGCACGCTTCGATGCGTGAGGTGTGGATCACCTCGGGGTCGAATGCAACGAACAGATAGCCCGGAAACAACGGCTCGATGACTTGACGGAATTGGCCCGGGCGATCGGTGCGGGGGCGCTTTGTGCGAAGCTGTGGGCAAAAAAAATCCGTTGTGCTGATGCGGGAAAGGGCCAGCTGAGCCTTGTAGATGTTGTCCTTTCCGGGCTTGTAGCAGGCGAGATACCACTGTTCCATAGAAAGATCCCTGGTGTTTGCAAAATTTTGGTAAAGCTCCGCCAGAATTTAACCCATTAAATTCTGGCGTTAAATTTATCTCGTTAGCCTGGGTTGTACCCGAGGGACTCAGGTGTCAGTCCGGGCTAACGCATTGTTGGGTTACGGAGTAACTTGGCGGTTTACTCGTATACCTATGTTTTTTAGGTGGTTATGTTTTTTTTCTGTGTGTGAAATACAACTGCTACAAACAGTTGAATAGATTAAGCATATGTTTTTGCTTAAACTAAAAAGAATTTATCTAACTTTAAATATGTTATCAACTAAATTTTTTGTAGATAACAAAATTAACTTATAAGGTGCTGATTTTTCATGCAAAGTTTTTCTGAGCGACTTCGCTATGTCTTATACAAACGAGATATGTCACAAAGTGAGGCGGCTAGGCGTTGTGGGATCTCACAACAGGCGATGAACTACATTATCAAGAATAATCTCGATAGTTCTAAACTGGCTGTGCAGATTGCTAATGGATTGAACTTGAACCCTGACTGGTTGATCTCAGGTAAAGGAAAGTTAGAAAATGTAGAGCTAATAGAGATCCCTGTGATTGATAATTATTTTGTTTTAGAGGGGTATGTACATGGCGTTAAGATCTCCGAGGATACAGAGAATGTTTTTATAGATAAAAATTACGGAAAATATCCATTTGCATTCTTTGTAGAAAAAAATAAAATTGCGATATGCAGCTCTCCCGATGTTAGTATTGAGAATACATATATACATGAGTACTTGGTTGTGAAACCTGATTCATTTAGTGTTGTAAGCGATAAGCCTGATAATGGTTATCAAATATGTGAGTGGAGAATACTGAATGTCGATGTTGAGTAGAATATCTGAGCGAGTACACTACTTTTTTGAAGAGAAGAGATTGTTAAATCCTTCCGTAAAAATAAAAGAATTTAAGGTTACGGATGACGGTGTCGTTGTTTTATACTCTTTTGGGCGACCTTCATTAGTTAACAAAAAGGCGTTAAAAAATTTTGAAATGGAGTTTTATGACGCTTTATCGTCATATGACAAACAATGGCTTATTAAAGTAGTGGCTCTCAGTGACGTCTATGATAAATTTTTCAAGGAAAATGATGTTTATAACAAAAAGGATTTCTTGAGTTATCTTAAAAAGGAATGCGATTATGAGAAAGTGTTTTGATGTTATCAGGCGTACTTCGAGGGTTAACTATGTCTTAATGTGTTTGTTTATCTCTCTTTCTATTACATCGCACCTTATAGCATACAGGCTTGTTAGCTTTTTTGGGATCTCGGTGTTTCCATCATCACTAACATACATGCTGTGTTTTGTTATCCTTAATATGATGTCTGCATATAACCCCAATACATTTATTTGGCTTGTGGTTATCATGGAGTCTGTTGCAAATTTTATCATGATATTTACAACACACACAGTCATACATCTTCCGCATCCGACTTATTTTTCTAATGAGTTGAGCTATGTCAATGTTTTTGCACCGATTGGTAGGCTCTACTGGGCCAATGTGTTTGGTAATCTTGTCGGTTTTGTCATTAATGTATTAATTTTTAATTACTTGTATAAAGGAAGGGGGGTATTGTTCTTTTTCTCATCAATAACTTCTTCTTTCATTGTTGTTGTGATTTATACCGCGGTAACGGATTATTTTGCGTTTGATTTTTTATATAAATCTCACATAAGTGAGTTGGTGATTGTTAATATTATTTCTAATTTGTTTTTTGTTGCTTTTTTTTCAATACCCTCTGTGATGATTGTTAAAGCTATCTTAAATTATATTGACAGAGGATCATAGTATGAATTTTTGCGGTTTAGGACATATTAATGTTGTTGTTGATGATATTGATGTGGCGACGGAGTTCTACACTAGAGTTTTTAGTGCTATACCACAGCAGGATTTTCCTTGTTTTAAAAATACGGGCTTTTCTAAGTCTGCTGGTTTTTTAGATGAGCCAGAAAATGTTAATGTTTCTATTCGCTTCCTTGAAATACCGGGCGCTCCAGTTTTTCTGGAGTTAATGCAGTATCATAGCCCTATCAGTGAAAATTATGTAAGAGATAAAAGGGTTAATGATATTGGGGGGGTAGGTCATATATGTTTGAGGGTAAATGATATTGATAATGTTTTTGCTTTCATCAAAAAACAATCAGATGTTAAATTGGTCAATGTTAGTGATGAATATAAACCATTTAAAATTGACCCTATAACATCAGATGAGTTTCATCTTTTTGACGAAAGCAAGAATAATGACACTGAAAAAAATAATGTCTGTGATGTTATCGGTGAGATCCGTTTTTTCTACTTCATTGATCCATACGGAATCCAGTGGGAATTTGAACAGGGGCATGTGGATATCAGTAGCTAAATGAATTCAGCCCTTATTCTGACATAGGAATAAGGGCTTTTAAATGTGATGTTTTTCACATAATTATAAATTATATCCCTAGGCGATCAGTAAACGAATCAGATCCTTTCTGGATCCTTTAGTTGCTTGTTATGAAAAATGAGGTAGAATCCCGAGGAGTTATGTGAATTTGACGTGTGAGCATGCCTGTAGTGCTGCTTCATGTAGTGGATAGGGCATATCCTGAAATGTCCAGGGAGTGGGGAAAGCTGTTGGCTGTCCCCTGAATGCAAAAACCCCCCGAAATCTGGCTCTACTTGGCGGCAGGACAGATATCAGGGGGTCGAAAGCAGGCGCTGGCCTGTGAGAGATTATAACTCATGCAACTCATAACACAAGACCTAACCGCCATAAGTGCGGGCGGGTTTGACTAGCGGCACATTTTCCGATCCTACCGGTTTCGACTGGTCAGCGTTCGAGGATCTGCGTGAGGCACGCGATTCTGCTGTTGTTGCTCCCAGGCGTACTCGCCGTCGTCGCGGAACACACTCGACGGCGTGTAAGTGTGCGGATCCTAAATATCTTCGACCTGCGACCTTTAATCAGCTCCCGAAAGTCCTTCGGGACGGGTATCATCGCGCCCAGAAACGCCGTTTCTCGCGGCATCCGTACTTCGTGCATATGCGCACGAATGCCGGCCGTGAGCGCGATTTCCGTCAGGAACGCCAGCATCTCCTCGATGCGCTGGCCGTTCTGCTGGTGAGCGGCTGTGATCTTGCCACGTTTAATGTCGCCCTCAACAGTTCACAGATATGCAGGGCGTTAAGCCCAAAAGACTCCCGGGGCGAAGTCATACCCGGTGAAGAGGTTACCCCTTCCCGCATTTGCCGCGCACTCGATCTGTTAGAAAATTACGGTCTTATCGAGCCGTACATGCGCCGTCTGGACCCGTACACAAAATCCTACTTACCGCGCCATGTCACGTTAACGGAGCAGTTCTTTAAGCTCCTCCAGGTCAATCTCGATCTGCTGTATAAAGAGCGTGATGAACGCCTGCGGGCGCTGTCCGAGGGGATCCTGTCCCCTGGCGAAGTGATGTCTGTAAAAGCGGCCCGTCAGCGCTTCTCCGACGAGAAGGTGGCACAGGCCCTGAAGGTTCGACGTGAGAAAGCGATAGAACAGAAACGGCTGTCCAGAATCGCGCGCTCTACCCAGCTTGACGACAGCCAGTTTCAGATCGCGGCATGGCTGATCAACACGCGGCCGGAAGTCTCAGGCATGACGCCGGATGATTTCGAGCTGCTGGTCTACCATTACCTGCGTCAGATCAAGCTCAACTTTGACGCTGAGCCACCAGACTAAATCAATACGCCCTCCACGTTTTACCTCTACCGCCGCTGGCGGTTTTCGTGCTTCCTGGCGCGTTAAATCAGGCTGAAAAACCATCAAAAAAACCGGCTTCGACGCCTCCGATGATCTGCGCCACATCCGCTGATGATGCCAGCTGGCCATGTTCCTTCGGTTATACACAACTACCCGCAAATATAGAGAGAATTTTACCCGCAATGACTGTAAGTACTACCCGCAAGTTTTTCTTAATCTTTTAGCAGTCCGGGAGTTTTTCTCACCAACGAGCGCTGACGCGCCTTTGATCCTTTTAAAATTCAATAAAAATGAACCTTATTCAGTCCCGCTTTCCTGTGGAAAACGGGGATAATGACCGCCCTTGCAGCGGACTACGTCCGCGCCGGTTCGGAAACCCAGTAAAGTACCTCCCGCCGGCCAGCGGCGGGCCCCACTCCTGCTCAGAAGGTCAGAACAATGCTGCTGTGGGAAGTGTGGCTGTAAGTCTGATATAACACGCCCGTAAGCGGCCCTGCGGCCCGCTAACGCGGAGATACGCCCCGGGCTGCGGCTTCGCCTTGCCGGGCCCACTCCGACGGCGCAAAACACATCCTGCGGCGCTGTTAGCGGGTAATGGCTAAGCAGGGCGAAGGTATTGATTGGCAGAACCTGTTAAATCCGTAACCGGCTGCGCCGGGTCACGGCGCCACTGACCTCTGGTGCTCTCATCAGCAACGGCTGGCGCCTTCGTGCCCTGAAGGGCACCTGACTCTGCTGCCATTTCTGACCGGTCAGCCGGCGGAGATGAAGGTGCTAAACTGTATCGGGATGCTGGTCCGGGCCCGGGCCGACAGTGTTATCAGCGCCGGAACGGTCAACGGCAATGAGCCAGCAATGACGATCACCGACTGGCCGGCGTCGCCGTCAGCGGCGACATGAGAGGTGAGACATGAAAATATTTATTCTGGACCCCGCGGGCAACCTGGTGCCCGTTGACGGCAAAGGCGTCGTGATTGAGCTGAACAACGGAAAAACCCTGGAAATTGCTGACGACATCCCGGTCAACGGCATTCCCGAGGGGATTAATCTCTGGGGAGGCCGTGAGCCCTCCGCGCTGGCCCCGGAGGAGCGCAGGGCCGGAACGGAAAGCTTCGGGGTGTATCCGATTGCGGCCAATGCCCTGCATATCTTTCCGTACCGGCTTCCGGACGGCAAACAGACCTGACCGTCAGGTCGCCCAGGCCCGGGAAAAGCGGGCCGCATTGCCCGCCGTGTAGTGCACGGTATGGCGGATATTCCGGTGCCCCAGGTAGTCCTGAATCAGACGGGTGTCCATCCCCTGCTCCGCCAGCTCATAGCCACAGGCGTGGCGCAGCATGTGCGGATGCACCCGGAGCGACAGCCCCGCGAGTTCTCCGTAGCGCCTCAGCTGCCGGTACACGTGCTGGCGACTGAGGCGCTGCCCCTTTGTTCCCGGAAACAGCCAGCCTCCCTCTGACGGCGGGCGGCACGCCATCCACCGTTCCAGCAGGCGCTTTTCCTCCGGCTGGAGCGGGTGCACGGTGCTGAGGCCGTTTTTCAGCCGCCGGATATAAATGCGCGACCCGGTAAAATCCACATCCTGCACCTTAAGCCCGGTCAGTTCGCTGACCCGCAGCCCGTGATAAAATCCCGTCAGGATCATGCTGCGGTCGCGCAGCCCCTGGCGTTCGCCCTCCGTGGCCCGCAGGATCCTTTCGGTTTCGTGCATCGTCAGATACAGCCTGTTCTTCATTCCCGATCCCCTGAAGAATATATTTCGTTGCTCAGAATGTAGGAAAATTCTTAACATATCCAGCGAGAATAATTAACCGCGATCACATTCACTGAATAAGTATGCAGGCGGCTACGTGCTCCCGCGCAGGCCCCCCCGGCCATGCCGGCTGATTCTGTGAGGTTATTCGTTGATTTCCCGGCGTGCCCGTTGCGAGCCTCGCACGCAACACCCGGGCATCGGGTGTTATGCTTTTTATTTTCGTCGCCGTTCGCAGTGGACGGCGCCATTCACTGCCGGAGCGCTACCCATGCGATATTTTCCCCTGCTGCTGATAACCTCCCTCAGCCTGCTGCCGGTGGCTTCAGCCCTGGCCGACAGCGCCCAGATCCCCCCCTGCCTGAGTGCCGATATCCGCCTGCATTCCGATGACCGGAACGGCCTGTTCGACGGCATGTCGCAGGGCGGCACGTCACTGGTGCTGCACAACGCCGGCAGGACATCCTGCATGCTGCCGCCGTTACCGACGCTGGTATTCAGCGATGCGGAGCACCACCCGGTGACGGCGGAACGGCGTACCGCCCGGGGCATGCATCCGGGACCGGTGCTGCCGCCAGTGATTGTGACCGCCGGCGCGGAGCTGCAGATCCTGCTGCGCTGGGTGGCCAGCGATGCGTTTGACGGCGGTCACTGTATCCGGCCGGCGTTCGTGTCGCTGGCGCTGGACGGCGGCACGCTGACGGTCCCCTTTAACCGGACGATGTGCGCGGCAAAAGGGCAGACCGGGTATTACTCGCAGTCGCTGACCGGTACGCCGTAGGCGGGGCGATGTCTTTTCCGCGCGGCGTTTGTATAATCTGTTGTTTCCGCAGAGAAAGAGGACACTGACGTCAATGGAAAATGCCGCAGCCGCAAAACAGAAGCTGGGAATGCTCTCCGGGCACATGGCCTGGTGCGCCCTGGTGGCGCTGGCGCTGGCCCGTCGTGACGGCAGCGTCCTGTCGCCGGCGCAGG
>NZ_JBDKEE010000207.1:0-225 GCF_051130085.1 Enterobacter sp. PTB | reverse complement strand
CTACCGCGTTAACCCAGCCCTGCGCCCTGAGATATTCGATAGCGTGGGTCAGACGAAATAAATCCGACTGCTGCGTTACCGGCTCCGTGCAGGACTGGTAGAGGTATTCCAGCCGCTTTAACAATCCTGCTGCGGGACCTTTCTGACGCCCGAGTCGAAGCAGGCTGTCAATATCCGGTGCCACTGAGCGGGGAAAACGCCGCTGTTTTTGCGCGTCAGCAAGCC
>NZ_JBDKEE010000206.1:0-227 GCF_051130085.1 Enterobacter sp. PTB | reverse complement strand
AGGCAGAACGCCACGAACGCGATCACGATGTCACCGATCACGCGGCTCTGGAAGATCACGTCGCCGCCAGCGGCAGCTGGCGCCGCCACGACCAGAACGTTCTTCACCCACTGCTTCGGACGCAGGGCTTTAATCATCCCGTCAATCAAGTTCTTCGGCGGTTTCGGGGCCGAAGGATCCACGGTGGTGCTGGTCTTCGAGGGGTCGAATTCCGTGGATTCGTATTC
>NZ_JBDKEE010000205.1:0-228 GCF_051130085.1 Enterobacter sp. PTB | reverse complement strand
CGAGCGGCGGCACCATGTGAACCAGCTCCGCCGACGACATATCCACCCCGCCAATGGTGAGGCTGCGGAAGGTGACCCAGTACGGCGTCGGGTTGGTGAGCGTCAGCGTGTCACCGCGAACGGCCGCCTTCAGTTTGCCGGCAGCATCTTCCACTGCATTCGGCTTATCCAGCCCGGCCGGACGCCAGAAGACCTTGACGGACAGGGCAGACACAGACTTCATCACCA
>NZ_JBDKEE010000204.1:0-229 GCF_051130085.1 Enterobacter sp. PTB | reverse complement strand
TTCTCCATGCATTATTTTCATTATTTCTTGCCCCGCTCCGCGCGGGTGTTGCGGGAGCTGATGTCACCCACGCTACCGCCGGCAAATACTCGGCTTCCATCACCGGTCACCGGCTGATTAAGGTTTATTGCCGCCCCCAAATAAAGTTCGGCCCAGCACACCGGCGCGGGGAACCCGCTCCGCACGGGTGCAGAAATATCACTGAGTCACTTACCGGCCCGGAAATCAC
>NZ_JBDKEE010000203.1:0-230 GCF_051130085.1 Enterobacter sp. PTB | reverse complement strand
CACCCTGTGCCAGCGTCAGATAGCTGCCGCCACCGATAAGCGTGATACGCTTCTTTCCGCTCAGGGTAATATCGTCGCCGGCGCTGAGACTCAGCCGCGCCTGCGCCATCAACTGCATGCTCCCGTGTTGCGCCTGCGACACCACAGGGCCTTCGCCCGACTGCAGACGCATCGTCCCCCGGTGCGCAAACAGCCCAAGCTGCTCTCCGGCCATTGCCGTCATCGCCCCC
>NZ_JBDKEE010000202.1:0-231 GCF_051130085.1 Enterobacter sp. PTB | reverse complement strand
ACGAGTTTGTTCCGGTGCACAAAGTCTCATGGGCAACCGGTCTGTCTGATGCCACATGCCGCCGCCTGATTACCTTTTCGGCATTGCCAGCGAAGCACATTGAAGGGATCCGCGGTCTATGCGTTAGCCGGGAGGCCTTCATCGCGGCAGCCAAAACGCTGATTGATGAATCCACACCGCCACAAGGTAAGCGTAAGCGCTGGCAGAATCCGGAGTTCGGCGGGTTTGTGC
>NZ_JBDKEE010000201.1:0-231 GCF_051130085.1 Enterobacter sp. PTB | reverse complement strand
TCAGCATCAGGAACGCTTTCTGAATAATGTTTCGTATAGTTTTAATCAGCGGAATCAGCGGAATACGCAAATGCGATATGGCGTCAGAATCGCTCGAAGTCTGGTAACCTGCCTGTAACTCCGGCATCGCTGAACGACGTTCCACGCGAAAACATGATCGAGCAGAGCGGAATACGCGTAAGCGGCTCATATAGACCGTCTATCGGTAGACCTCCGGTTCCGGGAAAATAA
>NZ_JBDKEE010000200.1:0-232 GCF_051130085.1 Enterobacter sp. PTB | reverse complement strand
GGGCTGACGTTATTGAGCGGGTTCAGGAATTAATCGGGGAAGCCCCTGACAGTAACCCCGATGACGATCTTCCAGAGCTTCCGCTGGCCCTCTACCGGCGTTACCGTCCGGAGACCTTCGATGAGGTTATTGGTGAGGATCATGTTATTGAGCCTCTCAAGCGCGCGATCCTTAATAACCGCGTCAACCATGCCTACTTGTTTTCAGGGCCACGTGGCTGTGGCAAGACGAC
>NZ_JBDKEE010000199.1:0-237 GCF_051130085.1 Enterobacter sp. PTB | reverse complement strand
GGACAGGACCAACAAAATATCAATTCCACTAATAAACTTTTCACAACGTCATACGGCTGTGCTAAGTATGCGCAATATTTTTTGTTAAAGGTTCAAGTTTTTTAATAAACTTTTTCTTTAAACTTTCAAAGTTCAAGTCATACAAACGGTCAAAGTGTCGGAAATCAGCCCATGACATCAAGTGGTCGTTTTTTTACGTTTTCAACTTTCCTTCTGAACCACCTTGACTCACTATTA